>NZ_CEZPJD010000006.1:0-35113 GCF_983059655.1 Okeania sp. | reverse complement strand
GGTCTCGTTTGTCACAAGTTACCATCACATCAGGATAATAGAATTTATTCTTATTTTTAGTTTCAATTCTGGCTTTCATATCAGAAATATAAACCCGACAACCATGACCTCTAACATGACTACGAAGCAATACTGCTAAATTAAGAGATATTGTGACATGAGCATCACTAGCTCCAGCCATTGCATAAATTTCTCCGTCAATATATTCATGTTTAATTGAGCTTTTATCTTCCATTTGAAGATATTCTTCAGGTGTAATACTAAAATTTTTGGGAGAAGCAATCATAGTTAAATTGAAAAAGATGAACTATAACTAATTTGTAAGCATTCAGCTATCAGCATTCAGCTATCAGCTATTAATTTATTACCTTTATAGCAGGAATTAGTCTTGAGAGATTTAAAGATAATTCAAAGTATTGGAAAAAACTAATCTTGACCTTAGTAATGTATATTAATTATTTATAAAACAGCTAAAAGCTGACTGTAAGCTAGCTGAATGCTTACACTAATTTTATCATTTATACAATAGTATTTTTTACCAATGGATAATTGATAATTAATCCATTCGGTTTAAAGCTTCTCCTTTTACTGAAATAACAGTAAGTATTTCCTGCGGAATGCTGCGCAAACAGCTATTAGCTGTCATCTAGAGCGCAACAAGACTCTCTCAATATAGGACAGTGTTTCAATTAATATAGGCTTTAAGGGCAAGGGAGCAAACTTTTGTAGTAAGACAATTAATAGAGCTTTGATCCTAAACTAAAAGCAATAGCTGATAGCTGACTGCTGAATGCTTAGATTATTGTAGTAAAATTATCCAAAAAATATCATTTATATTAATTATGAACTTTGCAACTAGAATGAATGGTTTAGGCGGGGATGCTGCCATTGAGGTTTTTACTAAGGCAAAATATTTAGAATCTCAAGGTCGAAATATTATTCATTTAGAAATTGGTCAACCTGATTTTAAGACTCCTCAAAATATTCGCGAAGTTGCTTTTCAAGCTATGAATAATGGTTATACAACTTATACTCCCGCAGCAGGTTTATTGGAGTTAAGGGAAGTAATAGCAGAACATATTTCTCTAACTCGCAATATATTAGTTAATCCTGATGAAGTTGTGGTAATGCCAGGGGCAAAACCAGTCATATTTTTTACTCTTTTAGCATTAATAAATTCTGGGGATGAGGTGATTTATCCTAACCCTGGATTTCCTGTTTATGAGTCAGTGATTAATTTAGTAGGAGGAAAACCTATTCCATTACCTTTATTGGAAGAGTTAGACTTTCAATTTAGTCTGGATAATTTGATTAATTCTATTTCTGAACGAACAAAATTATTAATTCTCAATTCTCCTCATAACCCTACTGGCAGTGTGTTAACTCCTGAGTATTTAGAAGCTATTGCTAAATTGGCAGTTAAACATGATTTTTATATCCTTTCTGATGAAATTTACTCCCATTTAGTCTACGATTCAAATTTTTCTAGTATTATCAGTTTTCCTGGTATGAAAGAACGCACAATTTTATTAGATGGGCATTCAAAAACTTATGCTATGACTGGGTGGCGTTTAGGTTATTCTGTTTCTCCTAAGACAATAGCTGAAAAGTTAGACCAGTTGATGTTAAATTCTAATTCTTGTGCTTGTTCATTTACTCAAATAGCTGGTATTGAAGCGATTCAAAATTCTCAGGAGTTTGTCAAGGAAATGTTTACAGAATTTAAGGAAAGACGTGATGTGATTGTCGAAGGTTTAAATTCTATTGGAGGTATTAATTGTGGAAAACCAGCAGGTGCTTTTTATGCTTTTCCCAATGTTAAGCAACTGTCGATAAGTTGTGAAAAACTGGCTGATTATTTATTATCTGAAGCTGGAGTTGCTTTATTGCCGGGAACTGCCTATGGAAATTTTGGTGATGGATATTTGAGGTTGTCTTATGCTAATTCCATTGAGAATATTCGAGAGGGTATTAGTCGGATAAAAATGGCGATTGAAAAATTTAGTTAAATGCTTGAAGGTAATTTCAGTTATCAGTTGTCAATAGAGAAAATATTAATTGTGGAAAACTCTTTGGTAGTTTGAAGATTTTTCCCAAATATTAAATAACTGCTAATAGGTTGTGAGAAACTGGCAAATTATTTATTACTTGAATCTGGAGTTGTTTTGTTGCCGGGAGCTACTTCTGCAAATTTATGATGTAAATTCCATGGAAAATATTCTCTCAGATATGAGTCGGATAAAAATGGCGGTTGAAAAATTTGGTTAACTGGTTGAAGGTAATTTCAGTTATCAGTTATCAGTTGTCAATATAGAAGATATTAATTGTGGAAAACTTTTTGGTAGTTTAATAATTTTTCCCAAATATTAAATAACTGCTAATAGGTTGTGAGAAACTGGCAAATTATTTATTACTTGAATCTGGAGTTGTTTTGTTGCCGGGAGCTACTTCTGCAAATTTATGATGTAAATTCCATGGAAAATATTCTCTCAGATATGAGTCGGATAAAAATGGCGGTTGAAAAATTTGGTTAACTGGTTGAAGGTAATTTCAGTTATCAGTTATCAGTTGTCAATATAGAAGATATTAATTGTGGAAAACTATTTGGTGCTTTGATGATTTTTCCCAAATCCAAATATTAAATAACTGCCAATAGGTTGTGAGAAACTGACAAATTATTTATTACTTGAATCTGGAGTTTTTTTATTGCCGGGGACTACTTCTGCAAATTTATTGGGCAAAAAAAATTCTCCCCTACTCCCCTACTCCCCTACTCCCCTACTCCCCCGCTCCCCTGCTCCCTACTCCCTACTCCCTACTCCCTACTCCCTAAAGTTAAATCTGACCAACCTTCATCCCTTTCTCTTTTGGCTTTCTTTCAAAGATAAATCTTGGTTTTAAGAATACTTGTAATAATAACCACAGAGATTTTAACTCACTCGGTGCTTCTCTCCGTTGCCATTGTCCGGGACGACAGAATAATAATTCTATTAATTGTCGCTTTTCAGATAAATTTACCTGCTCAAACATTACCTCTATACAAGGAAATTCTCCATTCATTTGTAGATTAGTAATTTTTCCTGACAAACAAATTTTTTCTTCAATAATTTTCAACTTTACTGGCAAAGTCTCTCCTACTAAATTAACAGGAATTTTCTGATTAACTTCTATCTTCGCACCTACTTCTGATATTTGTGTACTAATACCCCATAATGTCTGGTCATCAATTTCTAATTTCACCACTCTTCGCAGATTAAACCGTTCATATATGTCTTGCTTAGGTACATCAATTAACATTAATAATGCTACCCAAATCATCAATATATTATACCCACTCCAAAATAACCCTAAATTCAAATATTTTGTTTGTTCAATTACTACCTCACTGTGATTCATATAGTCAGATAAACCCAAGCATAAACTTATGATATTAAGTGCTAAAAATATAACTAAAGGCAAAGCTAAATTCCAATTAAAATAGTAGCGATCGCTTTTAATTCCTTTTGGTGTAACTTTAAATCCTTGTGAAAAGGGATTCAGTAATGTTTGAATTATTGTCACTACCAAAGGAAAAGCAAAAACTACATGATAAAAATTTGCCAGAAATGCTGACCGGGAACGATAATTTAACCAAGAAAATACAGTAAAGTTAACGAAATAACAAGGTAAAAAGAAATATAAATATTCAGCAGCAGTCGCTTGAATAGGAAAAACATCCCAAAAAATATAAGCTAATGGCATTAACAAAAAACCGACATGACTAACGTTAGTAAACCAATGTAAAAATGTTTCTAAATATGCCAATCTTTGGATAGGAAGTAATCCAGGAATTGTCAGAGGATTTGAATTAATAAAAAATCCTTGAAAAGTACCTCTTGCCCATCTTAATCTCTGACTTGCATGACCGGAAATGTTCTCAGCAGCTAAACCAGCACTTAATTTTTCTTCTAAATAAACCAGACTATAACCTTTCGCTGCTAAACTAATCCCAGTAAAATAATCTTCACTAATTGATTCTGTAACAAATCCTCCTACTAATTCCAAAGCTTTTCTTCTCACTATAAAAGAAGTTCCCACACAACCAACCCCACCTACCCCATCTCGAATAGGTTGAACTTGTCGATAAAATATTTCTTCTTCTGGAGTTACGATATTTTCTAAACCTAAATTTCGGGCGATCGGGTCAATATTATAAAAAGTTTGAGGAGTTTGTACTAGAGCAACTTGCTCATTTTGGAAAAATCCTAAAGTCCGGATTAAAAAGTTTTTTGTCGGAATAAAATCAGCATCAAAAACAACAATAAATTCACTGTTTGTTTGAGCAATGGCATAATTTAGATTTCCAGCCTTCGCATGAGTATTATCAAACCTAGTAATATATTCACAACCTAATTTTGCTGCTAATTTTTTCACCCCTGATCGATTAGTATCATCTAGTAAATAAACTTTTTTATTGTCATAATCTAGAGCTTGACAGCCAATAATAGTACGTTCCAAAATGAACTCAGGTTCATCATAAGTAGGAATTAAAATATCCACTGATGGCTGAAAACTTTTGTCTAAAATTGCCTGAGAAAAATAGTCTGCTTCCTTGTGACGATTTTTAACTCTTAGCATCAAAAATAAACCCAGAATACTACTACTTATTGTCAAAAATTCTAGACCAAATAAACCTAGACTAAATACACCATTTACCGGATCGACTAAATTTAAAGTAGAGAGCGATCGCCAAGATAAATAACGAATAGTTAAACCTAATAAAATTGCTACTACCAAGATGCGCGACCAATTTTTGGGAGTAGGAGAAATCCTCATAATTCCTTGAGCCATTAAAAAGAGTAATATTGTCGGTAAGACTAAATATTGACTCTTTTTTGTTGGTGCTTCTACCCACATTGGCGGATTTTCTTGAAAGTAATGAATTTGAGCGAAAAATTCATCTATTTGATTGATTCCTGCTAACCAAGCAACTACAATAATTATTAATAGTGTGACTAATCCTATGAGAAATAGTTTTGCTAAATTGTGTCTAACAAAATTATGAGTATTTATAGATTTTTTGAACTTTTTTTTAGTTATATTTGATGTGGTCATTTTAGCGATCAATTATAAGTTTTATAAATTACTGAATAATGAATAATTAGGGTTTACTAAAAAAGTCTTTTGGTTGGGGTAGGAGTCAGGAGTAAGAAGTCAGGATAAATGGGAATTATAGAAAAGGTAGTCGGAAAATTTTCCCAAGATTTTTCTGCCATAATCATCCCGAAATACTAGTGCAGGATCGCTAAAATAACTAACCAGTTAAAAAAGGTTCAAAAGCTTGTACAATAACCTTTTTTCCCTCCTCCCTTCTGCCTTTTTGCACTAGCTTTTTGCAGCTCTTGCCACCGAAAAGCTGATATTTTTTGAGACAAAAAAATCCTACAACCTTTATCTGTCAATGCTTTGATATTATATCGGTAAGCTCTAATTAAATAATTTCGGTTTAAAGCTTCCCCTTTGAAGCTATCCCTGATAAGGAACTCCTGAAAACCTTGTAGGAAGTAGGGGAGCAGGGGAGTAGGGAGGAAAGAATTATAGTAGATAGAAAAAACTACTTAAGCGATCAAAAAAAATGTACTTTTTCATACACTTTTTATCTGACAAAAACCTTTGAAATACTTACACATAACTTGTCTATTTTGTCAATTTTTATGTTAAGAAAGATGTTTATAAAGCATAGCCTTTGGCGAAGAGACCT
This sequence comes from Okeania sp., assembly GCF_983059655.1. Lineage (NCBI taxonomy): Bacteria > Bacillati > Cyanobacteriota > Cyanophyceae > Oscillatoriales > Microcoleaceae > Okeania > Okeania sp. The sequence continues at coordinate 29,373 of NZ_CEZPJD010000006.1, read as the reverse complement.
GCTCTTGCAGAGTCGCTCCGCTAATGCCATATCTATGAGACCAAGAGAAGAAATAATATTTCCTTATATTCAATTTCATAACGGTTTTAACCAGAGGTAATTATCAATTATTCATTATCAATTAATGAATAGTTATCAGTACTTTCAGTTAAAGTCAGAGGCTTTAAATACAGAACTAAAGGTATACTATAATTTGCTACTTAAAATTATTCTAATTAATGCTGAGATTTTCCTGAGATTTCTCGATAGTTTAATCAATTGATTCGTAATAATTCAGCTTTTCGCAATCAGCTATAAGCAAATAACGAATAATTCCTTTTAACGCTAAAGGAGCTTACTTTGACAGTAAATAAATTTTAGTTTTCCCTCTAGTTATCAAGTGCTTTTAATTCCTCCTTTCATCAATAGACATCTCCAGAAAAGAGGGAACAGGGAACACCGGAGCTGGGAACAGGGAAGAATAATTGATAATTTATGGATAATAATTGATTTTATTTTTGATTTTTGGAGATGTCTAGTAGTTAACAACTGATGGATGAATGCTTACATTAATTTGTTGTAGCATTTCATAATATGACAGTAGTTATTACTTTATTTTACATATCAAAAACTTAAAACTTAGAGACTTCCAAAAAATAAATTATCCAAATTTTGAACTAGACGTGTTTGTTTAGCGTAAGCATTCAGCCGTCAGCCGTCAGCCGTCAGCCATCAGCTATTGCTTTTACTTTAGGAGAAAAGCTTTATTAATTGTCTTACTAAAAAAGTTGCCTCCCTTGCCCTTAAAGTCTATTTTAATTTAAACACTGTATTTAAAAAAAACACTCTTGTTGCTGAAGTGCTGACTGCTAATAGCTGAATGCTTACTGTTTAGCTGTCTCTACTTCCTAGATTCAGACCAATTGTATATTTTTTTATTTTGAGACCCCTTAGAGAACGCCAGATTTTGCCTTAAAGTCACCAAATTTTAGATTAAATATGTTGCTTTCGCCCTACGAATATCAATATTTAGGGTTTGCTGAAAAAGTCTTTTTTAAGGAGTAGGTGAGTAGGGTAGTAGAGGAGCAGCAAAGTAATTTTTTTTGCCCAACTATGTGCCTAAAATGGTAATTTTTTGAGCATTAAGGGCTAAAAACTAGGTACTTTTTCAAGACCTAAAAAGGCTAAAACCAATGTCAGTAAATGCTTTGATATTTAATCAGCAAGCCCTATTTATTTAATACGATAAAAAAATTAGGTTACCTATGACAGTAAACTTCAGTAGACAACCTAACTATTATTACTTCAGTAAAATCAAGTATTTATTCAAATTAAATTTGTTGCCTAAAATCTGCTAAAACTTCTATCAACTCAGTCTGACACTGCATCGGCAACAAATCAATTAGAGGAAGCTCCTTTCTACCACCACCTAACTTAACAGGAATTCCTTGTAATATTTCCACAACTTGACCTTCCGAAGGTACTTCCTCTGTCAGAATAGGATAAAATTTTTCTGCCAAAATAGTATGCAGCTTCGCATCAGATAAATAGAGATGCCAACCAGCAATATCAATGTAAACCTTATCCCCTATTTCTGCTGCTAAACCTTCAATTATTTGTGTTGTACTACCATTACTCATTTCAGTTATCAGTTATTAGTTATTAGGGTGTATCTCAATGGGTGAATAAAGCCAAAAATTTATCACTTTTAGGCAACAGCTCCGAAAGGCAACAGGCAACAGGGAATATATAGGAAAAAAGTATTTTTGCGCATAAGAGATACACCCTATTCATCCCTATTTCTTGACAATTACTTATCGCTTAATTGAGATGCACCCAGTTATCAGTTATTAGTTATTAGTTATCAATTATCAGTTGAAATGGTGGCATAATCTGCCAGTGCAAAAATATAAATCCCGTGAATTAACAATAATGACACCCAAACACCTGTTACCCAGATAGCCCAAGGCCAAGTTGCTGCTGTGAGATTACGGAAGAACCATATACCAGAATTACTCGCAGCAAAAATAGCCACATGAATAGCAAAATTCATTCGGTCGTCCAACTTGCGGAATTCTGGGTCATTACGGTCAGGTTTACGAGGCCAACGAGGAGGCATAATATTTGATAAATTTATTTCATTACTGTTCAGTTTCTTTAATTATTGTAAAGCTAGAGCGGTAATTTCGGAATTATTGTTATGGAGCATGAAAAAGAAAGTGAAGATTGACTAATCTTCGGTCTCAAGACACAGGGCTTTACCTTGGTCAAATATGGCCTCATTGACATCCTCCCCGGCCTAAAGGCACGGGGATTCCTACCGAGCCGTAGCTCCTCAGCGAGTTGACGTCTCACAGGCTGCTGCTACCTTGACGGTAGTCTTACACTTGCCTCCACGTCCGTTTAGAGTCTCAGAATGCCCTCCCGCGACTTATCAAGAATTCTTATGGATGCTGATCTGTGCCTTCAAGTTTAAGCTGCTCATTGACCTGAAAGCTTCCCTTGTTCTGCTCTCAACTGAAGGAATCTCGACCTAATCTTCTTTTCTACAGTATTTATGAGACAAGGCGGGTATATAACCAATTTCATTATAGCATAGTATAGAAAATCGCCCGCTTATGGGCGAGGCCTTAAACCCAATTTTTCGGTAAATATGAAATAAAATAATAAGAGCTAAAATTTTGTCATCAATAATTAAACAAGTATATAAAAAATATGTTCCAACCAGATGCACATAAATTAAAAAGAGAATTCAATAAATTAACCAGAAATCGAGAATTATCCATAGAACAGAGAAGACAAATCACCAAAAAAATAATTGATAAACGAGCAGGTAAATGTGCGAAAATAGGTTTTCTAACAAGTTTTGTCGGATGGGTAACAATAATTATTCCCTTGCTTATTGATATAGTTTTATCTACAAAGGCAGAAGCAGAAATGATTTATCTATTGGCTTATGCTTATGGATATGAGCCTGATGATGCTAGATTAGAAACACTTAAAAACTATATACTTAGTCAGACTGCTCCTGAAGGTGAACCTTTAAATATAGTAATTAAACTAGGAATCGCTACTGCTCGGGAACTGTGGGAACAGAAAGGCCGTGAAGCTATAGGTGGAGCTACAATAGAATTAGGTCAAGAATACATCAAACAAGTTTTCAAGAAACCTGCAAAGTTAGCACGCAATACTACAGGTAAAACCGTGGGAAAAGTGTTGATAAAATTTCTCGCAAAAACCCTAGGTAAGATAATAACAAAATTTTTCTTCATAGTTGGTGCATTTGTAAGTTATTGGCTAAATAATTGGTCTGCAAAAAGCACAGGAAAATTAGCTCTAAAGTGGCTCGATCGCTTAGATGAAGAACTAGAACATGATACTGATAATATAATCTAAAGTATGTTATTTATTTTCACTGTTCCAACTGTCTATTGCTTGTTCCGCTTCTGGAGTGCCAATTTGTTGTAAAGCATCTAAAATATTACCTACTAAGTCAGCTTCAAAAAAATTGGATATTTTAGATATATTTATTAGTCCAAACCGCTTTTTCTTTTGTCGTGAAGGCAATAACTTTACTAACTCATCAACTGCTGTTTCTGCTTGTAATTTACCTAGAGATTTAATCGCCTCTTTTTTAATAGAATTTTTGTCATCTTTAAGTTTTTCTACTATGGCCGATATTACGTTGAATTGTTTGTGATTAGACAGTGCATTAATACAAGCAATTACCAATTTTTCATTCTCTTGATTCATTGTTGAGAGTAAAATATTTATCGCATCTACTGAACCAAGTTCTCCCAAAGTTTCAATAGCAGCTATTTTGAACTTAGTATTCTCATCACCCTTAAGAATTTTTCCAATTGTCAGATTAGTTTTAGGTTGTATTATACTATCAAAATCAACCTCAAGTGCATAAATTAAACCAGCTAACTTTTGTTTTTCATCAATATTATTGAGTTTATCAAATGCCAAACTTTGTAAATCTTCCGAGAAAGTTTGTGATGCTTTAAGCAACCCAATAACAGTAATTTTAGTTGGAATTAAACCTATTGCTTCTATACAAGTTTTTTTCAAGACAATAGTTGTATTTTTATCAAACAATTTATTTAAAATTGGTACAACTGCATCTTGAGCTTTTAAACCCAACTCACCTAAAGTAGTAATTACACTAATTTGTATAGCTTCTGTTTCATCATTCAAAACTGATAATAAAGCAGAAATAGCTAATTCTCCAAATGCTTGACAATCAGACCATCTATTTTCTGCAATAGTTAAATAAAGTTGTTCTTTATTAGTTTCTGGTTGCCAACCTGAAGATTTTAAAGAAGTTAAACAAGCTTGACGAACATCATTATTTGCATCAATTAATCCATCAATCAGAGGTAAAGTTGTCTCCTTATTTTTCAAACGACTTAAAGCATATATAGCAGGAATTCTTAACTGTAATTGATAATTTTGTGACTTATTTCCCCAAACTTTATCCCAAGCATCTTGAGTTTTTGATAATACCTTAGAAGTTTTATTAGAGGTCACTGCTGCTAATGCTAAACCACCAACACTTGAAGCAGTAATAACTGTCTTTAGTTTTAGTAGTTGTTGATTTGCTAATTGAATAGCTTTTTCTTCTATAGATGGTTTTTTTACTATTTCTGATAGAGAATGTATAATACGAGCATCATTATAAATATCTAGCAAATCAATAATAGCGCGTTTGATAAATGCGTTTTTTTGAGGGTTAATAAGTACCTTTCCTAAAATTGGAATTGTGTTTGTACCTAGTCTATTAAGGTAATATTTAGCTAACAGTTTTTTTGTCTCCCCAATCTTCTCGTATTGGATAATTTCCTCAAAATTATCTTGAATTGTAATATCAAAAGTTTGAACTAATTTAGTGACAATAAATTCTAATGCTTCATCATTTACTTTAACACCGCTATCTAAACACATTGCAGCTAAATAAGGGTCTTTTTCAGCTATCTGTTTAATAATTTCATTTGGTTCATTAACTAAACCAGACAATGCAATAATAGGATAATCCCAAGATTCTATCAGACGTTTTCCATTAAAAATAGTAGGCTTTTTGAGAATCGAATTTAAACCTTTACTTTTTAACGTAACAGCCAAAAAATAATCCTGAATCAACCTATTCTTGAATCTGACTGTATTATCCTCAACAACTAATAAATTCGCACTTTTTCCTGCTAACAATAAATTCCGGTCGTTATTCAAAATAGATATAGCAGTCTCACGTTTAACAATCAAACTATCTTGTTGAAATATATAATTAGCCAAATCAGCAAAATAGGTTTCAACTTCCGAATAAGATAATAATTCAGTATTAGGTTTCTCTCTTTCTCTTTTCCAAAGAGCTTTGACTAAACGTGAAAATAAAGCACCACTATTTTGTGGTAACTTATTGCCTGGTTCATACTGATAAATAATAATTAAAGCATAAAGTAAATAAGGATTACTTGCCAACTGCTGAATAGTATTTTCAGTGTCTTGATTCCCCACATTTGAGAATATCTGTTTCAGAAAGTTATCAGATTCATCATTTAATTCCTGACTGACAAAACTACGAATTAAGTCTGTAGACATAGGTTGAATTTCAAAAGTAGGCAACCCTAAATTAATATCATCATCCTGATAATAATCCGACCTACAAGTAACTATTACTTTTTGTGGAGCTTGTGAACGACGTAACCACTTTTTAATTTGGTTAACTCTGTTAACTCTCCTTTCAGAATTTCCTAAGATTGCTTCTAAACCATCAAGATATAAAATTACATCCCTTTTAGTGAAAAAATCTTGAAGACTAACATTTGGTAACTGAAATTCTTGCCATTGTTGCTGAACAAATGAGTCAAATTTTATATCCTTAGACCAGAACTCTAACTCCAAAATAAAAGGCATTGGTGCAGTAAATTTATCAGACAAAAAATCTTTTGCCTGAGTCAAAACCATGTGTTTTAATGCTGTTGATTTACCAGAGCCAGGCTCACCAATTAAAACAAACTTTTGATGATTAGCCACTATATTTTCTATGGATGCAATGACATTATTTTCATCTATTTGATTTGATTGATAAGATGATGCTAAATTATCTAAACCTGGTGCAAGACTTGATTGAGAATTAGGAACAAAGCCACTCAACGATGTAGAAGTTTCAGCAAACAAATCAATATATTCTAAAACACCCTTTTCTGCTTCTAATTTAGTCACAAGATTTTCAACATAACGCTCAAATAATAATGTTGTATCTTCTCCAAATAACCGCCCACCATCATTATTTTCCCCTCTTAAATAAAGTACAGGACGATACCATTGATTTCCTTCCCTACCCATTGCAGTTTGTCCGACACTTACAGCAGTAGTTAAAGGTTTTCTATTAGCTAATGCTTGATAAAAACGTTCAGCAAAAGCAGTTGCTGCATCAACAATAACGTTGTATTGCATTGCCACTACTGCCGGAATTTGTTGAGCAATTAATTGTTGAGCAATACCATTAAATACCGAGTCACTACCTAATGTTAAACCACTTTGACAAGCACTCATTACCACTAAACGGACACCTAATTCTGGTTGATTTTCTAAACCAAAATTACTCTTTTTAATTAATTCACTAATTTCTGTAGCACTAATATAATCAGCTTTTCGTTCCCAAGCACCAATATTATTTTCAAATAATAAATATCCTTGAGGTGTTTTTTCTAAAGGTGAATTACATTTTTGACAATGAGTATCTTCAAATTCGTTAATAGTGCGACAGTCAAACTTATTACAACGTTTACCGAAGTAACCATGACCATCAAAATGAATAACATGAGGCGTTTTTTCTGGAGGTATTTGAGTTAAATAATCTCCCAATTCTTTAAAACTAATATCTTTTTTACACTCAACAGAAATTTCTGCTTTCTTTAAACTTTCATAAATAGCTTCTTGCTCTTGGAAATCAAGATTAAGTAAACCTAATTCTGTATCTCCAACTGTCGATGAAACTAATAACACATTAATTTGTTCAACAGTAGGAAAATTAGGTACATTTTCGTCAAAAGCAATTAGACGAGAAAAACTAACTTTTTGTTGTGCTAAAAAACTTCTATCACGATAAGCTAATTCCCAAGGATAATCTGGCAAACTACCTCTTTGAGAAATCTTTTCACTAAACTGTAGTTGAATATGTAATTGTTCATTAGCTTCCAGAGTACCTAAGATTCTTGATAGTAACTCTCCTGCTTCTTGTGATGGAAAAAGAGTGTGATAAATATCCTGACCTATTTTTTTGAGAATATCTGAAGTAAAATGTGTTTTAGCCTCATTTAACCAACCTTGATTTACCATCCAATTTTCCTCATCAGAAGAAAATAAATCTGAATCTGATTCAAATTCTGTTAAATCTAAAGCCGTCATCATAGCAATACGCCATTTTTCCCCAGTTTCAAACCAAGGAAGTTTTGACTGATAATAGCTGTAATTATCAATATTGATTTGAATTTTTCCTGACTCTGCATTTTCAGGTACAGTTAAAAATAGTTTTAAAGTTTTCATTGCACAAAATCTCAGCTTATTCTTCACTTTCTATGATTTTCGGTCCTACTCTTCTCTTTTTTCCCTTTATTGTCGCACCCACACTTTCGTGAAACATAGACTTATAAAATTCAGGTGCCTCTTGTTGACAATATTCTTTCAATTCTTCTTTAGTAAACACAGGAGAAAGACTAACTTTAACCCTTTGAATATCTCTTTGCTCAACATCAGCATCAACCTTTGCTCCACCAATACCAAGTACATCTATTTTTAAACCTCCTTTAGCATCTTTTCTCACAAGTACTTGCAGTTCTAATTCCACATTATCAACAAATAAAAAACGAGGATTTTTAGCAGGATTAAGCAAATCAGCCTTAACTTTTTCGATTAACTCTGCTAACCCAATAGATTCATTATCCATAAATTTATAGATGACTAAAAATTACCTTACTCAATCAATTATACTCAATTTAAATCTTAGCATTCAGCTATTAGCAGTCAGCTTTTCCTGCGGAATGCTGCGCAAACAGCAACAAAACTTTCGTAAGCATTCAGCAGTCAGCTTTCAGCTAGCCTCCTATAGTCGGAACTGCGTTATCAGCTTTATTAATTTTAGTGGACAATTTAAGCTTGCTATTCTTGTGCTTCAATTCTTTGTTTAAAAATGTCGTAGAAGTTAAGCAAATTCTTGCTTCATTTATTAAAAAGCTGTTTGCGCAGCATGAAAAACGGAAGAGCTGACCGCGAGCTAGCTGAATGCTTACAGACTTTCTCTTTAAGAACAGTGTTTAAATTAATATAGACTTTAAGGTCAAGGGAACCAACTTTTGGCCAGCATTCAGCTATTAGCAGTCAGCTATCAGCTTTTAAACGTACAGGACTTACTAAGGTTATCTGATAACCTTCTTCTTTCGGTGCGGAATGCGGAAGCAAACATATTTCACTCCTTGAAGACTAATTATTCCTTCGGTGCGATAATGAGCTAATAACTCATAGCTGTTAACGTTTGCGTAGCATTCCGTAGGAAAGTTCCGACCATAGGAGGCTAGCTGATAGCTGACGGCTGAATGCTTACAACTTTTGTAGTAATATCATGTTCGGATAATCAGTTATAAAAAAAACTTTTGGCCTTGAACCTTTCTTTCCCTTCTGCCTTCTGCCTTCTGCCTTCTGCCTTCTGCCTTCCTTTAACTTTTAACTTTTAACTTTTGACTTTTGACTTAACTTATAATCCCCAGACTTACCCCCACTCTTACTCAACAGACAAATTAACTCAATAGAAATAGACTTTTCCAAAGCCTTAGCCATATCATATAAAGTCAAAGCTGCCACAGAAACCGCCGTCAAAGCTTCCATCTCCACCCCAGTTTCCGCCTTAGTTTTCACCATAGCCCGAATCTGATATCCAGGCAGTTGTGGATCGGCAATTAACCGAACATCTATTTTTTGTAACGGCAAAGGATGACACAAAGGAATAAGTTGAGCCGTTTGCTTGGCTGCCATAATTCCAGCCAATTTAGCAGTTCCTAAAACATCACCTTTTGGCGCATTACCAGTTTGAATAGCTTCAAATGTTTCTCTTGACATCCGTACTTGTCCACCTGCTTCAGCCTGGCGCACAGTAGGAACTTTAGCAGATACATCAACCATTTGAGCCTCCCCCTCTTTGTCCAGATGAGTCAAACTTTGCTCAAATTTAAAAAAATCTCTTGTCATTTTGTTCAAGTGTGCTATTATTTATTATTAGTGCAGAAGAAAAGCTGTTTAATTAAGCTAGATTTAGCGCTAAGAACAATGGGGGCCTGTAGCTTAGTGGATAGAGTGCGTGGCTACGGACCATGAGGTCGGGGGTTCGAATCCCTCCAGGCCCGTATCAATGATTAATAGCATAAGTATCTTGTCCTTGACCAGAAGCAAATCTGATGGAATGGGGCAAGTCCTTGTTTGACATGGTGATAAATGTAGCTAGTGCTAGACAAACAAGACAAGCATCCAGAGCAAACATACTTCTATAACTGAAACTAAATTGCTCTGCAACCAAACCTAAAAAAGGACCAGCTAAAGCCAAACCTAAATCAAACCCACCAATACAAAGAGAGAAAAACTTACCTCTTTGAGTAGGAGGACATCGGTCTGTCATTAAAGTAATCATCATTGGAATCACCAATCCAGCAGAACTCCCTCCGAGAATAGCTGCGAGTAAAATTGTGCTACTGCTATTTGCTGTCCATAACGTTAACATACCCAACAAACTACAGACGAGACCTCCACTGATAAAAATACCACGACCAAATCTATCTGAAGCTCGTCCAGTAAAAAAGCGGACGATAAAACTAGCGATCGCTCTGACTGTATAAAAAAGTCCTGCGTTAAGAGCAATTCCACTTTCTTGAATAAAAAGTGGCAGAAAAGTTACAGTTGTACCAAATACTAAACCTACCATCAACATCACAAAACTGGGAACTAAAACCCGGCGACTCCCTAATATTTGCCAGAACTTTTGTTGTTGTAACTCATTGAAAACAGGATTTGTATCGGTTTGATTTTTTCCTACTGTAGTTTTTTGTTCCCTGACAAAAGAACCACATAATAAACTCATAACTCCCAGAGCAGAACAAACGATAAATAAAGCTACATAACCACTCGCCTCTGCTAAAAAACCTCCTATTGCAGGGCCAATTCCCATACCTATAGGAGCTGCTAAACTCATATAACCAATTAATTCTCCCCTACGACCGGGAGGAGACAAGTCAGCTACCAAAGCACTATAACCAATAGTAACTCCAGCAATACTAATACCGTGAAAAGCACGAACTCCCATTAGTAAAGGAAAAGACTTTAGTAGTAAGTAACCGAGTGGAGCGATCGCTGCTGCACTTGTACCGACTATCAGGACTAACTTCCGGCTTCTCGTATCAGCTAATGGTCCCAGAACAAATCGCGATAATAATAGCCCCACAGCAAAGCAACCCATTATTAGGCCAATTTGTTGTTTTGTTCCTCCAATAAAACTTATGTAAAGAGGTAAGGTGGGTAGTAAGGTGGTTATACTTGACCAAAATAATAAGCCTGCAATGAACAACATCATTAGGCTGCGCTGGTTTTGAGGTTCAAGTGTTCGGAATACTTTCACAGTTAATTGACCCTGGATAACTTGTATTCCTATATTTTGTAACAGATTGTTAAAATTTGCCCGATCAAATGTTTCTACATAGCACTATGGTTATATTTTTGTCAATTGCTGGTTAAGCAGGGTGGAGGAAATTAGTTTGCTATGCCAGGAAAATTTAAGGGCAATCTCTACAGAAATAACGACATAATAGGCATTTTCAGCTTCATTTTGCTGTTAAGTCATAAATGGCTGTAGATTCTACTATTGTTGATAATATCACAAAATTGAGAAAAAGCTCTGAAAGTATTGAAATTTAGTGAGTTAATTCAGGAATTTTTTGATGTTTTTTGATCGGAGATTGATGACAAAATTTTGATTTTTTAAATTAAAAGCTGAAACCTATAATTAAAACTTTTTAGATATCTATGTATACTTGTTTTACTTCAAAGGTCAAACATATACCCTTGTAGGCTACTCCCCACCTCCAAATATATGATAAATATTCAACCGAATTTTATAGAAGCCATTTGAGATCTATTTAATAAGTTACAAGTCTAATACCCATCTGGGTTTGATGATTCTGGCAGTCATTTTTCATCATTTTTCGGTTTCCTGAACCCTTATAGTTGCTAGGTTCCTTAAAATGGCTTTCCTAAAGCCTTTGTATCTCAAGAAAAGATACCTAAATGGGTTCTATATAACTCCGAATTCTTGCTTCATAAAACTGATATAACATGTCAAAAACATTGAAGAATTGATGATTACTTACTGCTTCTATCGGAACTGTCGATACCACTCTGAGTAGACCTCGCCAATTAGCACTTTCTTTTTTAAATTAATTGACGCATGGTCGTTGTCTATTAGAGCTGATTTATCAAGTAAATATTAAGAGAATAAATGCTTTACAGTGTAAGGGTTTGACACTATCTAAGCCCTCAGGAATTAATTTTCGGCAAACCCATGTTAGAAAGGAGTTTCAACTCAGTTTACAAATCAGCTCTTAGACATCTCCAATAATAAAAAATAAAATTAATTATCGTATAGAAATCATTAATTCTTTGCCCCTACTCCCTACTCCCCACTCTCTACTCCCTATTTTCTGGAGATGTCTATTGATAACCCACATTATGAACAATCCTTGCGCAACGATTTTTTTCTAGCTCGTATTGTTTTTCGCATTTCTCATAAATCACCTCTATTCCATAATGGTTAAGTTTAGGGACTAGACGAACCTGTTTAATTTGTGAAGTAGGTACTAATGTTTTTAGATAAATCCCTGTTTTACTTGGATTAATAATTCCTTGTTTTAATTGCCTCTTACTGATAGCTTGTGTCGTATAAACTACAATATTTCTTCTCGTTATTTTATTTTTATATCTAGGAAGACGAGGACGAGATTTAAACTTTGATAGATTCTGTTTATAAACTTCGTTCGCTGCTAAAAAGCTTTTCCAGTTTCGATTTATTATCATCAATATTTGTTGAGATACTTTAGCTGGTATTGCTTGATATTCTGGTTGGGTAGAAAGTGTTTTTTGCAAGTCGTAATAGGATAGATTTCTTTTTTCAAAGATGAAATATTGGCGAACTAAGTAATTACCATAGTTATAGAAATTTTTCGACAAGAAACACAGTCGGTCAATTTCAGTATAAAACCGATGATTTTTTGTATGGGATATGTTTCTCAACTAATCTCATAAATCAAGGGGTTAAAATTATATTAGGATGGGAGCATTTAGGAATTGTTCTGATTATTTAGTCTGGAACTCAAGTGCCAATTTCATTATACTATTAAATAAATGGCCTTTGATTTATTAAATTTTGTCAAATATTTAGTAGCTCTTTTGCACAAATCAACGAAGATATTTGACATGATTTGACTATATATGACTATATTTACGTATAACTTTTATTATACTCAAGTTGTTACCTGAACTCATAAAAGCCTTGGTCTGCTATTGATTTTGCTAGCTTGTGGTTAGATAGTATTCCACTCACATTCAAATCTTTAATTACTACACTTCCGTGGTTCAAGGCTTGCGTATGTGGTTAATTCATCAATATGCGTCTTTGCCGATACTAGTGCAGGATGGTGAAAATAACTGACCAGTTATAAAATCCTAAAACAATTACCAAAAAATTGGGTTTAAAGCCTCCCCTTTTAAGGGGATAATAAATAAAAATTTTCCTGTTCGTCAATCCTCTCCTTGAAAAGAAGAGGTAATTCTAAATTCGCGCATTCTAAATTCGCGCATTCTTGAAAAATCAATACTTTTGAATGTCTTGAGTGTGTCTTACATTCTGGAGGGGCTGTGTGCGGAACCATTTCCGCACCTTAAAAGCGCCGTAGGAAACCTCAGAATTACACACTCGCTTTTAACTTTTGACTTTTAAATTCCGCGTAGCGACACTAGCTACTCTTCAAACCTAAAATTTTTCCTTTACTTCAAAAAACGACTTGCCATCCCCATCATATCTGAAATATCAACATCTCCGTCTCCATCAGCATCCAAAAAGCTATTTAAAATATTATTAGATGCAGGGTCAGGATTTTGAGTATTATTACCCGTCTTCAATAAATTCAGAATTAGTGGCACTAAAGTAGGCAATAAATTCTGGATTTGTGAGGGGTCAAAACCTGTTTTTTCAGATATACTCTGAACAATTTCAGTGATTTGATTAGCTGAAAATAGAGATGCAACAGCTTGGGTGTTGGAATTTGTACCTGCAAACTGATTGACAATTTCTTGAACTGCTCCATTGCCAGACTCTTCTTGTTTCTGCTGTAAAGCTGAACGTACATGACCACCCAAAATTGACATAGCAGCTTGAGTTGCACCAGAATCTCCTCCAAGATTGCTGCTTAGTTGCTGCACTGTACCAAGAATACTACTCAATTGACTTGTACTAGCTTCTTGATTAGGGTTATTAATAGCACCAACAATTTGATCAAAAAGTCCCATAATTTTTAAACTGTAATAATTGAGTTGACAACGAGCTTCAGAAAGGCCAATAACCTCTACTGAAGTCGTCTTTATTATCTATCTTAGTGACCTAAATAGCTACTACAAAATGCCTCAACTTCATCTGCAGTAGGTTGAGCAGACATTGCTCCTGTTTTAGTAGTACTTAAAGCGCCAACAGCACTAGCATAAGTGACAATTTTTTTTGCTACCCCTGGTTGCTGTAGTTGACGAATGCCATATTGGCGCAACTGATGTACAAAACCAGCGACAAAGCTATCTCCAGCACCAATAGTATCTACCACATCTATGGAAAAAGCTGGTACTTTACCTTCATTTTCTGATAGGTAGTAAGCACAACCTAGATCGCCAGCAGTTATTAATGTGCCTTCTACTGAATTTAGTTGGTAAGTAATTGCAGCAGGTTCGGTAGATTCAAATAACCATTCAGCTTCTTCTATAGAGAGTTTGACAAAATCCACTCTTTTTAGTAAGGAATATATAAGCTCTTTAGCTTCATTTGGATTTGGCCAAAATGAAGGACGCCAGTTGACATCTACCATGATTTTGAGATGGTATTGATCGGCTAATTCAAGGGCTTGGTAAATTGCTTGTCTAGTTTCAGGATAAGCTAGTCCAAGGGTTCCTAAAATTAAAAAATCACCATGCAAAAATAAAGATTCTGGTAAAAGTTCAGCTTGTAAATGGGTATCAGCAAATTCTGTTGTCTGGCGATCGCCAAAACCAACAAATTCACGTTCCCCTGCTGTAGAGTGTAATACATAGACCTTTCGTGTTGGTGCATCAGAATTTTGCTGGATACCAGTAGTGTCTACTCCCACTTCTTGGAAAAGTTTTACCAGTGTTTCGCCTTCTGTATCTTGACCTACTGAACTAATTAAAGCAGTAGGAGTCCCTAGTTTAACTAAACCACAAGCAACATTGGCGAGGGCACCACCAGGGTAGATTGTCCAAGACTGAACTTGATTTAGAGGAATTCCGGGTCTATCGGCCAAACAATCAAATAAAATTTCACCGAGACAGAGAACATGAATGTGGGTCATATTGATTAGATTATCTCAAGTTATATATAGGTGGGGAAATTATGAATATTTTAGTGATTATTAAAATCTAAGGTATAGCAGTGAAAAGGCAACAGTGGGAAAAATATTTCCCTGTCTAAGGCTTATTATCCGCATAAGTCCTAAGCAACCTAATTCTTTGCTATATATTTAAAATCAATATTTTTTTATTTTTTGAAAAACATAATTAACTAATTTTATCCTTCCTCAGCTTTATTCATACTTTTCCCACTTATAGATTGTCATTAAGGTGAATTTTGTCAAGATGTCTCTAAAATTATAATTAGGCAGATCTACATATATAGGCAAAAGTTATGACTGGTTGCGAGTCTCAAACCAAAATATCTCTTTCAGAAAGAGAACTTCAAGTTGTGGAGCTAGTGGCAGACGGGTTGACTAATGAAAAAATCGCCGAGAAACTAGAAATTAGTAAACGAACGGTAGATAATCATATCAGTAATATTCTGAGTAAAACTTCAACCCATAATCGAGTAGAACTGGTTCGTTGGGCTTTGCAGTGGGGCAAAGTATGTTTAGATAGTATCAACTGTTGTAATTTACCAGATACAACTGAACAATTGATACATAATAGCTTAGAGGGCGATCTATTGGGAAGGTAAATATTTAAGATGCAGACTGCGAAACAAAAACAACAACGTTATCAAATTAGCTGCCAAGGACTACCACTGGCAGTGTATCGAGAAGTAGCAGCTCATTTGCGTCAAGTCGGCAAAGTAAAAGTGGACTTATTTTTTCCTTCTGCCTCAGAACCATTTGACTATAAAAAAAGTCAAATAGGAGGTCTGTGTTTGGAATATATAGAAGATGCTGAAGATGCTGTCCGTCAAAAAGTAGACCAAATATTGGCCTATTATCAATCTAAATTCGGGCCTTGGGAAGCAAATCAAATTGCAGCTAATGGTGAGGGAGATTAGTCATTGCTTAAATACCAGGGACTAATGACTGTCCCCTCTCTCAATTTTTTAGTAATTATTTAGACCTCTCCGGAAAAGAGGGAGTAGGGAGTAGGGAGTAGGCAGTAGGGGGAAAGAATTGATTATTTATGTGCGATAATATTGATTTGATTTTTTATTATCGCAGATGTCTATTGTTCTCATATCTAGCCTGAAAGCGACTCTAGAGTATCAAACAAAAGTCTTAATTATCAGTAGTTAATATCAACATAATTAAATTTTTTCTAGGGATTAAGATAGAATAATTAGAGTTATCAAGCAGAATTATTAGAATTCTGAATTAATGAATTATTGAAACATCAGAGATGTTGCTATGCCACCAATACCATCTTATTTAATCCCTCTAGTAATTGTTTTAGTAATTGTACCATCTGTAGTTGCTATATTATTAAGAATTGTACTTCATTTTGACTTAGTAAATCAAGGCAATAAAGTTAGAAGACTAATTAATCAGCAGTCAGTAAATAAGCCAAGATTTATCGAATATTTAGAGGACAGATTTACAGATGCGAGTAGTAAATTAGAGCAAGTTAATACAGGAGCATTAATAGACCAAGTTTATAGTAGACAAAGATTATTTGGATTAATATCTTATGAACAAATAGAATATTTCTGTCGAATTTTACCTAATCTACTTGTGTCGTTTGGATTATTAGGTACTTTTATCGGCATTACCATTAACTTGACTTCTTTAAGTCAAACAGTTAGTGATACTAATGCTACAGATGTTAGTAGCTTACTCCGGGAATTACAAGTACCATTACAAGGCATGGGAATTGCTTTTACTAGCAGTTTAGTTGCAATATTATGTAGTGCAGTAGTTACATCAGTTAATTTTATTTTTAATACTAGCCTTGCCAAAACTAGATTAATTAGTTTACTAGAAGACTATTTAGATA
The DNA here is from genome assembly GCF_983059655.1 of Okeania sp. NCBI lineage: Bacteria > Bacillati > Cyanobacteriota > Cyanophyceae > Oscillatoriales > Microcoleaceae > Okeania > Okeania sp. The sequence goes on along the minus strand of NZ_CEZPJD010000006.1, from coordinate 12,837 downwards.
ATATTTACTTACAAACAATAGAAGGTCAAACTCAGCTTGATAAAGTAGTAAAAGCTGTTGCTTATTCTTTTGAAGGATTTTTAACCAGATTTGGTCAAACAGTCAGAGTAGGAGTAGAGTCAGCTCTACAAGATAAAATTCAAGAAATTCATAATGCTAATACTACTACAAGTAAATTAGCAGAACAGACTTTTGTACGATTAGGAGAAGCTGCTGCTACAGTGGCAAAAAGTTCTAAAGATTTTCAGATAGCTTCTGATAAGTTTCTCGAAGTAGCACAGACATTTGAACATAGTCAATTTCCGCAAAAGTTAGCTAATTCAACAGCAGAATTAGCTAATATTCAAAGTAATTTTTCTCAATCAACCTCGACTCTAGCTACTGCTGTTCAAGCAATAGAAATAGTAGTAATTGAACTACAGGGATATAGTAAGAGACTAGCAAAGTTTGGAGAACAAGTTACCAGTAATAATCAAACTTCATTAAAACTATTAGAATCTCATCAAAGTAATCAAAAATCTTTAGCTGAGATGATTCGACAATTACAAGAAGCATCTCAAGGTTTTCAGTTAGCGGTGGGAACTCTAGATACTTTACAAAGAAGAGTAGTATCTAAAGCAGATAATTTAGATGAAGTACAAATTCAACTCAAAACTTTAGCAAATGCATTGAATAACTCTACAGATGGTATTAGTCAGAGTATTAAATCTTTAGGAGACCAAATAGGGAAAGGTATGAGTAATCAAGCCAATCTGAATAATTCCCATTTAAGCGTCATCGCCACAAATTTACAGGAATATATCAGTCAAATGAAAGAAACTAAAAATGAAATTTATCGGCTGACACATATTATTGATAGATTAGCAAATAAGTAAAAGTGTGTTGAAAAATACATTTTTTTGAGAATAATATAGAATTATAGAATTCGGTTATACAATATATCTTTATAATTCTATAATTACTTCAATTACTTCAATATTCAATCTCCCCTACTCCCCCACTCCCTCACTCCCTCACTCCCCTACTCCCTACTCCCTATTTTTAGAAATAATTATGCGTCATCGTTCACGACTTGTTGAGGATAATCGCGACCTAGAAATTTGGCCGGCTTTTACAGACTTAATGTCTAACTCATTTATGATATTAAGTTTATTATTGCTATTAGCTATTATTAAATCTCTATTTATAGAATCAATTTCTGATGCCAACGAAAATCGCGCCCTACAACTGCAACAAGAGATTAATAATTTACAAAATCAAATTCAACAAAAGACTGGTGAAGTAACAGAATTACAAGGGCAAATTGGTAATTTACAAAATCAAGTAACAAAATTACAAGGATTAGTAACTACCTCTGAAAATGAACTAGAGCAAAAGTCAAATAGAGTCACACAACTAGAAACAGAAATTGAAAAATTGAAGTCTCCACCTGTGATAGTAATTGAAGATTCTCCGTCTCGAAGATTTGAATCAGGAAGTGCCGAAATATCGGGAGGTTTAAAAAGTTTTATTGAAGGAGATTTAATCAAACAAATAGAGGATTTTGCTAAGGAATATAATAAAGGTTATGTTATTGAAGTAATAGGTCATACTGATGGCCAAGTAAATCAGGGAAGAGGAAGTAATTTAGATACCCAATTAGAACAAGTTGCTAAGGGTAATGAATCTGTTAATAGTTTAGTACCAGGTTCAAATGCAGATTTAGGTTTGATGCGTGCTTTATCTGTTGTACAAGAACTTCAAAAAAATCCTCGTTTGAAAAAATTGGGGTTAAAATTTCGGGCTTATTCTGCAGCACAATTATATAATCCTGGTGGAGATTTTGCCGGGGCAAATCGTAATCCAAATCAAAGTCGGCGTCGAATAGAGGTTCGATTTACTCCTATTGCTGTTGAGAGGTAGGTTGGAGAGTAGGTATTAGGGGAGTAGGGAGTAGGGTAGTCAGGAGTGGAGAGTAGGGAACAAGCAAAAAATATTTACCCAGTCAATTGGACTACATTAATCTTGAGGATGCTGTAAGTATTCAACCAAAAATAATATTAAACTTTGTTAATATTTTTCTTGAGCCACGAACCAGCAAAACCAACTACCAATAACCCAATTAATACAGAAGGTTCAGGAACATCTTTAGTTGGTTGAGGAGCGGGGACATCTTCAATTGATGGAGAATCAAGAACATCTGTAGGCATATCTGATTCAGTTGATGGAGAATCAAGAATATCTGTAGGCATATCTGATTCAGTTGATGGAGAATCAAGAATATCTGTAGGCATATCTGATTCAGTTGATGGAGAATCAAGAACATCTGTAGGCATATCTGATTCAGTTGATGGAGAATCAAGAACATCTGTAGGCATATCTGATTCAGTTGATGGAGAATCAAGAACATCTGTAGGCATATCTGAAAAACTATTTGCCTGGATAAATACAGCAGAGTCGAGTTTAGCATCTCCAGCATCAGCGATCGCTAATCTAATCTTGTGAGTTCCAGGACTAAGTCCTAATGCTTGTGCAGTAAATACATTAGTAAAACCATCATATTCTATATCAAAAAATGGCCCACCATAATTAAGGTCATTGTTATTGAAAAATTCCGGGTTACTCGCAGCAGTTCCCAGAGGTCTTCCTCCATTAACTGTATTGATAGCAACTGGAGTAGATGTACCAGGAATTAGAGCAATATTTTCTCCATTGAGGAAGAAGCCAAAAACATCATTATAATCCTTATTTGTCCATTCTACATACTCTTCAGAAGCAAATACATAATTGAAGTAAAGGTCTCCTCCTTGACTTTCAAAGTCAAATTCCAGAATTGTTGCATCCTCAGTAAAAAATCCTGGAATCAACCCATCCAAATCTGAATCTCCAGGCAATTCATTGTCGGTAGTTTGCTCATCTGAATTATTAGGACCTTCAGCATCCGTAGCTGTACCTGTAGTAATAATAATACCGCTATCGATGCCAATACCAGATGATAATCCATTGGTGAAAATTCCTGAAGCACCTGCTGTACCTATATAGTTGATAGAATCTGGTGCAATGGTAATCCCACTGCCTAAGATTTCATTAACTAAATCATTGCCATTACTGGTAGGAATTATAGAAATTGCCTGGGCTGCTGTGATGCCACTGAGAGCAGCGAAAGTTGTTCCAGCCAAGGTCGTTGAAAGTTTTTTGATGAATTGTGAAATAGTCATAGCTAGATTAACCCTGAAAAAGTAAGATGTTGACATTACATAGTTGAGTTATTTGTTTATTCCTCAACATATTCTTACTATCAGTAAATTTTCGGACTTTTAGTGTGATTCTGATCTTGAAGAGGTGGTGATATTTACTTAGTATATTTGTGAACGCAGGTAATTTAGTATTGGGAAAGCGCTCAAATAGCAAAACTTATGGAATAGCAATCAATAGAGAACTGTATCTAGGTAATAATATCATGTCCGGATAATTAGTGATGAAAAAACTTATACTCTTGCTTAAACAGTAAATTTTTCTATTTTCCCTACTCCCCTACTCCCCACTCCCCCGCTCCCCTACTATTTTAATAATAAGTATTCAACCGGACATGATATAACTCCTGAGTCCCGACTTCTTCTTCATATAATGCAAAAGTAGTAGATAAGTATTTAAGGCAACAGATGCGAAAGCACTATTTTTCCTACGACATATAACTTACAATGGATAATTAACAATTGATAATTGATAATTAATTCATTCGGCTTTATTGCCTCCCCCTTTTAAGGGGAAAAAATAAATAATATTTTCTGATATTCAATCAAGAGCGGTTTTAACCAGAGGTAATTATCAATTATCAATTATCAATTATCCATTATCAATTATCCATTATCAATTATCCATTAATGAAGATATATTGCTTACGACATATTACTTAGCTTTCTTCAATAATCACAGATAAGTCGATCGTCCTCACTAACATTAGGATTAGTTTGCAAATAATCAGATACCTGTTGACAAGCTTCTATCAACAAATTATCCAGATTCAAATTCCATAAAATAATCTTGCTATCGGCATCAGCAGAAGCTAACATCTGACCGTCTGGACGAAAACTCACGCTTAAAATATTAGCCTGATGAGTATTCAAACTTTTGAGCAAAGTACCATCAAAATGCCACACCCTCAATATTCCATCTGTACTACCAGAAACCAATATCTGACCATCTGGACTGAAGTCAATACTATTGACTTGCCCTGTGTGTATGAAAGTATGTAGAAGTTTTCCATTTGTTAGCCAAATTTTGACAGTGCCATCACTACTAGCAGTAGCTATTCTCTCACGATCGTTGCTCAACTTAATGTCTCGAATTTCCGAACCGTGACCTTCTAGAGTCAATAGCAATTCTCCTTCATCACTGAGAATTTTTACTGTGTTGTCATTAGCAATTGCTCTCATTTTGCCATCCGAACTCCAAGCTGACAATTGTGGTAGCATTCCCTTTTGAGTGCCCAATAATTTACCGTTTTCGGTTTGCCAAATTTTGACACTTTGATCGCTACTTGCCGAATAAAGCTTTTTGCCGTCTTTGCTAAACTCAATTTTGTAGATTGGAGAATTATGCCCTATTAATCGCTTCAACTTATTGTTAAAGTTCCATAAAATCACTGCTTCATCAGCACCAGCGGAGGCAAGGATGTTTTCAGTAGGGCTAAAGCTGACATCATAAACTGGAGCATTGTGCCCATTAAAAACCTGTAGCAGTTTACCATCTAGACTCCAAAGTTTAACAGTATTGTCATAACCAGCAGAGGCAATAGTTCGATCGTCAGGGCTGAAACTGATACCCTGAATTAGACTATTATTCCCTTCTATTATATTGAGTAGTTTAAATTTTTTGTCTTGACGACTCCACAGAGCGATCGCTTTACCAGTTGTGGATGCTAATATTTGCCCATCTGAACTGAAATTGAGACTTTTAACTGAGGCGTTATTGTTTTTTAGAGTTTGAAGTAACTCCCCGGTTTCTAGATGCCAAAGTTTGATAGTTTTGTCGGTTCCACCAGAAGCTAATAATTGACCATCTGGACTAAAACTGACACTTTCAACCCAACCACGATGCCCGCCCAGGGTTTGTAGTCTTTGACCATCTTCACTCCAAACAATTACACTACCATCTGCACTTGCTGATGCTAGCATTTTACCATCTGGGCTAAAGCTGACATCTCTAACTTTGTGTTGATGTCCGACCAGAGTTTGTAGTAACTTACCCCCAACACTCCACAGTTTAATTGTTTGATCGTGGCTAGCAGAAGCAAGTAATGGTTTATGAGGATGGAAGCTAATACTACGAACTTCGGCATCATGGTCTGTAAATGTTTGCAATAATTTTCCTTGAGTGTTCCATAGTCTGACTGTGTTATCGTCACTAGCAGAAGCAATGAATGTACCAGTAGAGTTAAAAGTGACGCTAATTACTGTTTTTTCATGTCCATGAAGACGGTTACGCTCTTTTGACAAGTAAATTCCTTGATGCAAAGCCATTATTACTCGCATTCTGGTATCTGCACCAACGCCCCATGATTGTTGGAGTTTTTTTCCGGCTTTTATTTCTGCTATTAAAGCATCTAAACCACGGTCTGATTCAAATAATGTTTCTGAAGAAATACTGAGCAAATTTAGTTGAATTTTTCTCTCGCTAATTAGGGATTTAATTAAAAATATACCTGTTAAAATAGCAAGAATAGCCATGGCAATACTACTAAAAATAGCTATTCTTAGTCGTTGACGTAAAACTTTATTTATTTCTAACTGGGAACGCTGTTTTTCTTCTTTAAGTTCATTTTCTTGACTAGCAGTTAAGAATTTATAATCTTTGTTACTTAAACTTTTATTTGCTGCCCATAGTTGAGCATCTTGTAATGCTTGACCTCTTAATAATCGAGATTTATCCTGACAACCAGAACTAAACCAAGCTGTAATTGCTTCCGAATAGGGGCGTAATTTTTCTAATTCTTGTTCTACCCATTCTAAGTTAAATACTTCTTGATAGATGCGATTATAAACTCTTAATTTATTACCTCGTTTTACTACTAATCCTGATAAGCATAATTGAGTTTGTTCAAGACTATAGTCAGTATCAATTTCTCCCTTATTTAAAATTCGTTGATAAATTCCTAATAATCTATTAGCTGTTTGTTCGTTGTTCAAGAGGCGATCGCTAATTGTTCTTAGATGTGGTGGTTCATCAATTAATTGCCAATTTTCAATTATTTTTTGTCTGACTAAGTTTTCTATAAAAGCAGTTTCAGGATAATCTATATTTTTTTCTACAGTATTATTCCCAGATGTTATAGTATTTTTTTTGTCTCTATTTAATCCTTGATAATTATTTTCAACTAACTCTATATCTTTTCTTTCTAGTGAAGATTGGGGTGAATATAACTGAATTAACAGACAAACTTTTTTAGTTAAAAATGGCTGCCCTCCCGTCCAATCCAAAACGGCTGACATTACTACTCTAGAGTCATTAAATTTTCCTATTAAACCTAAAGTTAATGGTTGAACTTCATCTACTTTAAAACCTGTTAATTCAATTGCTCTACCAATATTAAAAGGAGTACGTTGTTTATCCATAATTAAATCTGAAGGGTTAGCCACTCCCATCATTACAAATGTTATTCGTTCATATTGTGGTTGATTTGCTCGTCTATTATTGAAATTTCTAATAACAGCAAAAAAATCATCAGCACTAAAAGGTAAATTTAATATACTATCAACTTCATCAACAAAAATTACTATTTTTTGGGAAACTTTATTTAAGAGGAAATTATTGATAAACTTATCAAATTTCTTGATATGAGAGAATTGATTATGAGCTTCCCACCAACGATCAAGATTAAAAATATTATCTAGTTCTAAACTACTAACAATACTATCAATTATTCCGGCATACCATTGTTCATTAGTAATTTCAAAAGTACCAATCCCTGTCAAATCTACGCTAGCACAAAGAATTCCTTCTGCTTGCAATCTTTGAATTGTTCTAACTCGCAAACTAGATTTACCCATTTGTCGAGAGTTAAGTACAAAACAAAACTCACTTCCTTTTATTGCTTGATAAAGCTCTTCGTCAGCTTTTCGTTTAACATACCTAGGAGCATCATTGGGTAAACATCCACCTAAATGATATTGGTAATTACTCATAAAAAAATTAGGCGATACAGCTGTCGCTAGGCTCCTTCCACAATTAATTATTAATTATTAATTACCTCTCCTTGAAAAGAAGAGAATGGACTCAAAGGATTTTTTTTCTCTCTTGGTCGATTGGATATGGCCAGGAGACCCACTTTTGACAGAGCAGCTCCGCTAACACCATCCCTAGACCGCTTGTTTCTTTTTGAAAATAGAGGTTTTAAACCTTAATTATTCGGTAAAACTACTTTTTTATTATTTTTTTTGTCAGATTTTTTTTGCCGAATGAATAATTAATAATTCAATAATTCTGGTTTAAAGTCTCCCCTTTTAAGAGGAAAAAGAAGAAATAATATTTCCTTATATTCAATTTCGTAACGTTTAAAACCCGAGGTAATTATCAATTATCCATTATCAATTATCAATTAATGAATAAAACTCTCTCTATAACCCCTATAATATTAATCGAAACCAATTAATTAAGTGATAATCATCTCACAAAAGTTCGATCAAAAATGTCTACAAATCTCTGGACTCGTCGTCATATTTTATCTCTAGCAGAATTTACACCCAATGAGTATAATATTATATTACAAACAGCAGCTAGTTTTCAAGAAGTTTTAGGTCGCCGGATGAAGAAAGTACCTGCATTACAAGGTATAGTAGTAGCAAATTTATTCTTTGAACCCTCCACACGTACCCGCAATAGTTTTGAACTAGCTGCTAAACGTTTGTCTGCAGATACTCTAAATTTTGCCCCTGGTACTTCTTCTCTGAGCAAAGGAGAAACTATCCTGGATACAGCAATGACCTATCTAGCAATGGGCACAGATATGATGGTCATTCGACATCGTGATGCTGGAGTTCCCGCAGCGATAGCTTCAGCAATGGATCGCAATGGTTATGGAGTGCGAATTCTGAATGCTGGAGATGGTCAACATGAACATCCTTCTCAAGCTTTACTTGATCTATTCACTATCTGTACGTTGTTAGACTCAACTCAACCTAGAATAGAACTTTTAGAAGGAAAAAAAATTGCTATTGTCGGAGATATTCTCCATTCTAGAGTAGCACGATCTAATATTTGGAGTTTGACAGCTTCCGGTGCCGAAATACATTTAGCCGGAACACCTACTTTACTACCTAAATATTTCGCCGAATTTGGCAAAAATAGACCGAGTAAATTATTTGTACATTGGGATATTCAACCAGCTCTAGAAAAAGCTGACTTTGTAATGACCCTACGCCTCCAAAAAGAAAGGATGAGCGAATCTTTATTACCTAGTTTACGAGAATATCATCAATTATTTGGTATTACACGCGATCGCCTCAAACTTTGTCAACCAGGAGTCAAATTATTACATCCTGGACCTGTTAACCGAGGAGTAGAAATTAGTTCTGACTTAATGGATGATCCTCAATTAAGTTTAATTTCTCAACAAGTCACCAGTGGTATTGCTGTACGAATGGCTTTACTATATCTTTTAGGCGGAAGCAAAACAGAATCTTAAATATAGTTAAGTATCATATTAGTAAGGTACAAAATTACAGATTTTAGAGAATAAGGAACAAGTAATCCAAAAAGGAGAAATCAATGTCTACCATTCTCTAAAAAATGCCATAATATAGTAGTAATATTTTTTTTGTATACAGAAACTTTATAGATATTTTAATTATGCTTCAGTTGATAGATATCAATATAAACTGCTGCATATAAACAATTATACTTAAATAATTTTAAATCAAATTACTTTATTTAAAAAAGCAAAAAATATATATAATATTGAAGCAGTAAATAACCCCTGGTTTCTCCCTAAAACAATATAAACTTTGCTACATTCGATATAATCTTTACATTACTGGAAACCAATCATTACCAATACTATGAATCCTAGCTTAAAAGTACCTTTATCTACTAAACTCAAACCAGAACAAAATCACTTTGCTATTACTATAGCTCCTTTATCTATTGCTGAAATCTATACACTAGCGGATAATCCTGCCAATGGTGCCGTAGTAGTAATGAGTGGAATGGTTCGCAATCAAACAGACGGTAAATCTGTAGTGGCCTTAGAATATCAAGCCTATCAACCTATGGCAATCAAAGTTTTTGAGCAAATTTCTAGAGAAATTCATAGTCAATGGCCAGAAGTCGAGACTGTAGTCATTCATCATCGAGTAGGACGTTTAAAAATTGGTGAAATAAGTGTGTTAGTGGCCATTGGTTGTCCACACCGTTCAGAAGCTTTTGAAGCTTGTCGTTATGGCATTGATACTTTGAAACATACAGCTCCTATATGGAAAAAAGAGCATTGGGCCGATGGGTCGAGTAGTTGGGTCAGTATAGGAGCTTGTGAAGAGCAATAGAGATAGAGATAGTATAGCGCTCTGCACAAGGCACAATTCAAAAGTCAAAAGTCAAAAGTAATCCCTGATGCTCGTTTTAGCCTTTATAAATGCTCTAACCTTTGTTTCAATACTATTGTAGTCATATCCTCTTGAATACTTACACTTAGGAGGTAAGGAAGATAGAAGGCAGAAAAGAAAGAAAAGTAAAAAAAAGACAGAAGTTTTTTTGATAACTAGACATCTACAAAAATCACAAATAAAATCAATTATTATCCATAAATTATCAATTAATATTTCTTATTTCCTGTCCTCAGTTTCTGTATCTCCTCTTTATCTGGAAATTTATACTGATTATCCGGACATGATATAAAGTCAGGAATTAGGAGTAGAATCAATTTGAATAAAGGAAAAAAAAGAGCCGGAAAAAGTTATTTAACAAATCTTCCGATCGCCACTCTCCTCAACCGAAAGTGAATTATGGGGAACTCTAGAAAACATTTATCGTCCAAGTAATCAAAGCTATATAGCAAAATTATTGAGCCAGTTCCGCTGATGAATCAATATATATCTGTACCCTGGTCTAAGGTTGAACAAACCCTTTCGCAAGTGGAATTGCCACCTGAAAAACTCTCTAACTACGATTTAGTATTGCGTTGCCAACAAGGTCATCGCCCAGACCGTGCAATCTTCGCAGAACTTCTAAATAGATACCAACTCCATGTAGATAAAATTTTGTATCATTTAGCCCCTGAATGGCAAGACCGCTCAGATTTGGCTCAAGAGGTTTGGATTCGTGTATACCGTAACATTAAAAGATTACAAGAACCAGTAAAGTTTAAGAGTTGGCTGAGTCGTATCACAACTAACCTATTTTATGATGAGTTACGGAAACGAAAACGAGTTACCCCTCCTCTATCGTTAGACGCTCCTCTGGCCTTAGATGATGGTATTATAGATTGGGAGATTGCTACGAATACTCCAGGGCCAGAAGAAGAATTAAGTACACAAGAATTTTATGATTATCTGAGGGATGCAATATCTCAACTACCAGAAGTCTTTAGGGTGACAATTGTATTGAGAGAAATAGAAGGTTTATCTTATGAAGAAATTGCAGAAATTACAGGAGTTTCTCTAGGTACTGTCAAATCAAGAATTGCTAGAGCTAGGCAAAGATTACAATTACAACTACAAAAATATCTAGATATTTGAACTATCTATATAGAAATAAGTAATTTAATTTTGAGTAAAAACTTGGTCAAGATAAATATCTAAATATTAATCAAATTTAACTCTACTAGAGCAAAAATAATTCAATTAATTAACTTTTCTAAAAAAAGATCAAGGTTTTCTTTGGTGTGAATATGAATAAAAATGTTAATTCAAATAACTTAGACAATCAATTTCAGGGTGGAAAAAAATTTATGGAACAAGATAGGTTTGAATTAGTAAGTGCATATTTAGATGGTGAAGTAAATCCATCACAACGTAGAGAAGTGGAACTTCTACTTGCTACAGATCCAGTTGCTAAACATCTCTATCAAAGACTACTAAAACTACATTCTGAATTTCAAAGAATGCCAGTACCTCCAAAAGTACAACCTGTGGATATAGTAGTAGATAGAGTATTCGATCAAATCGATCATAGATCGAAACGAAATTTTGTTTTAGGCGGTAGTGCTATTGCTGCTCTATGTATAGCATTTATATCGGGAATAATCTTAAATAGTCGGAATAACATTCTGCAGGTAGCTGAAAATTATAACTCTGAAACTGTACAAATTGCTTTAAATGAGCCTGTAATAGAAATAGTAAATCCTAATAATGTGATGCTAACTATAAACGATCCACTACTTCAAATTCCTCAACCTCCACTTGCACCAGTGAAAAATAAATAACCAACAATAAGATTGAAAAATTAAAGTAGTTGGCAAGTTATATTCCTTATAATACCTGGAATTGGAAAGATTTATCAAAATAATTGGGTCTTTAACTCCGCTGTTAACTTTTGAATTCGTCAATGGTTTGTCCAAAATCCACTAGGCAATAATTGACCGCCAAAGAACTGAACCTTTTCTGGTAACATTAGATAGCCCCAGACAGTGCATAAATATTTTCCATTAAGTCCAAAGGTATCAATTTTTTGTCTCTGGTATTCGTTGCCTTCCGGAGGGCGTTCAGGATGGTAATCTTCTAATAGGTCCAAATCTAGCAAAACCTCTGGATTTATGAATGATAATACAAATCCATGTACATTCATGTATCCTTTAGTCATAGCTGGATAGCCAAAAGGAAGTTCATACAAAAGGCCATTAGTCATTGCCGGAAAAGCATCCACAATATATTCAGCACAATAGGATTTGTAGTTTGCCTCTCCTGGTTTAAGAGTACCGTAGACAAATACTTGAAGATATTTCACTTTGACATACTACCAGAAGCTTTACGAGATGGAATTATTCCTCCTTTTTCTTTTGTGACTTTGGAGGGGGAGTTTAAGTACATTCGTAATCAATATAAGTACGAAGGTCAAACTTTTACTAATGCGACAAACGAACAGCAATTAAGAGACGCTTTGAATACAGCCATTTCAGTAAATGGTGATTGGGTAAAAGAGGCAATTTTATGGGCGCATAATCGGATGAAACGTGACCGTGATAAAGGTTTGCCTGAATGCGCTACCTATGTCAGAGTATCAAGTATTTCGGAAGCACGAGCTATGAAGGAACGGATCAAAAATCTGACAAGGGAAGATGCAGTTGTAGTTGTGTCGAAAGATGATGATAATCCTGGCTCAAATATTACTAATTTCAAATCTAAGGAAGACTCCAGTGAACTCATTGAAAAATTTGCCTCTGAAACAGGAAACAGAGCTTGTTCTTGGATTATTGGAAGGTACAGGTTGAAACATTTTTTCCCAGACATAGACAAGACTAGCGAGTGGGGAATTGATTTAATAACTGAATTGCTATTTAACAATTCAGATGCAAAGGTGAAATTATGGAGGCGATATTTGTTGGAAAATAAGGAGTTGAATGATGCTATCAGAGACAACAAAACTGTTAACAGAGCTATTTACGGTTGCTTCCTGCCTGATATTGATATATTGCATTCTGTAGTTTCTGAGTTAATGAAACTTCCTTTTCACTTGTTCGAGAACGGGGTTAGCTTTACAGGTGAATCTCCAATAGTACTGGAATTTATAGCTGCTGCTAGTAAAAGTAAGCTGCTGCCTAAACAGAAGAAACTCAGTAATATCAGATACCTCAATAACATACTTGACTTGGTAGGGTTGAGGGCTGTTAGTGCAGGACAGTCAAGAGGCAGTGACAGGAAGCGAGAG
>NZ_CEZPJD010000005.1:20208-36173 GCF_983059655.1 Okeania sp. | reverse complement strand
ATTTTTATCCTCGGATTAAGTATATTTTTGTAAGCATTCAGCCGTCAGCCATCAGCTATCAGCTATTGCTTTTAATTTAGGATAAAAGCAATATTTAATTGTCTTACTACAAAAATTGGCTCCCTTGTCCTTAAAGTTAGTTGTTAATTTAAACACTTTCCTTAAGGAGAGAATCTTGTTGCTGATAGCTGACAGCTAATAGCTGAATGCTTACATATTTTTTTAGCCAATACAGCAATAACCTAAAGCACTTAAAATATAGACCAATAGTTAATCTTAAACGCTTGAAATATTTTCCACTATTACCGAATAATTAATTTGACTCATCAAATTACCGAAAAATTGTAGTCTAAAAGCTCTCTTTTTAAGGGATAAAAAATAGAACTTACCAGTAAATCTATAAAAATTAGTCATCTAAAAGATGACTTCAGGTATTAGCCAAGGATTTTAATCCTTGGCATATTGGCATCTTGTCTTGTTTGGAGTTTTAACCCATACAATTCAAGCTAATGAAACTGATAGCTGAAATACTGACTAGCTGATAGCTAATCACTAATCCACATTAGTCAAACTCCTAAACTTGCCAGTAAATCTATTAAAGAACAACTCTAAAACAGTCCGCTTACCAACATTAATATTAGAGTTAATTGCCATACCATTCTGCAAACCAATTTCCAAATCATTCTCATTATCCAACACAAATGTTTGCCGTTCCAAATCAATTGTAGTTTCAAAAGAAAAATAAGGTCTTCCTGCTTCTTGGTCTGGTGGAAAAGCGTCATCACTAATAGAAATAACTTCTCCAGTTACTGTACCAAATTCATTAGCTGGTAAAGCTTCAACTTGTACCTCTACAGGCACACACTCTACATCACTTAAACCTAATTTTTCTCGGTTTTCTTTCAGTTCTGGACAAGCACATTTTTTACCAGGTTCACATTCAATAACCTCTCCACCAGCTAACTCTTGGTCGTGATAAGGTTCTAATTTTTTCCGTTTATCATTCAAAGCTTTTAAAACTAAAGCAATATCTTTATTTTGAATATAAACTACCGCCTCTAAACCTTCATCATCATCCAATACTGTCAATAATGGTTGAGTTTGTTGTGCTTCATAAGACGCATCTTCACATCTTTCTGGTTTAATATCCCCAGGCTTCAAAACATCATTAATTACATATTGACAAATAGGGTCAGTTTTTATATCTAGAGAAGACTCTTCCTTACTAACAGGTTGTAAATCAAAAATTACCCCTGAAACTGGTGATTTTAAAACCTGATTATCGCGAGTTTCTTCTAATTTTTCAATCTGAGCATTAACTTCAGTTAGCCTCTTATTGTTGTCTAGTTGTAAGCGAGTAAATTGAGAATCTATTCTGGCAATTTCCCTTCCTTCATTTTCAGCAATTCTGGCATAAAGTTCCCTTGCCCAAGCATCCCTAGTATTTTTTAATTGTTCTTTAGTTCTATTAATAGATACATTTAAACGCTGTTGTTCTAACCTAGCGCGTTGTATCTCCGCTTGACGAGCTTTGACTTCTCCTTCTCTAGCATTAATATCTGATAGCCGAGAATTTATTTCTCCCTCACGAATATTTATTTCTCCTTCCAATGTATTAATATCAGACCTGCGAGAATTTATTTCCCCTTCTCTAACATTAATATCTGCTAACCGAGAATTTACTTCTCCCAATCTAGTATTTATTTCTCCTGCTCTTGCTTGAATTTGGTCTTGTTGTCTTAAAAGCTCACTTTCACCCCGAAATACCTCTTGTTCCTGACGTTTTTTTTGTAGTTCAGCGATCGCTCCTTCTTCTACTAAAGGAGATATTTGTCCTAAAATTTCTTGGTTAGATCCTAATACTTGTTCTGACTTACTTAACTGTCCTTTAGCCAGCTCTAACTGTTCTTGAGAATATTGTAATTGTTCCTGAGTATTTTTCAGTTGTTCGTTAGCAAATTTCAGTTGTTTTTCTGTATTATTTAATTGTTCGTAAGCAAAATTCAGTTGTTGTTTACCATTATTTAATTGTTGTTTGGCAAACTCTAATTGTTGCCTCGCATATTGCAATTGATCTTGAGCTACTCTTAATTGTTCCTTGGCTGCTTCTTCATCTTCTTCTGCTTGTTGAAGTTGTTTTTGAGCTTCTGTAATTTGCAATTCTACAGCACCTACACGAGAATTATATTCAGCTTTATAGTTTACATATAGTCCTTGCAAACTAGGGTCAACATTAACAAAACCACCTCTGTTTAAATAAAGCTCATCAATCAGAGCGCGGTATGTTTGATTTTCCGATATTCTAGTTTGTCGCTCTTGAGCTATTTTTTGTAAATCTGGAGGTAAAGCTGTGGGAACTTTACCATTTAGTACTTCTTTATAAAACAGATTTTCTCTTTTTAGTGTGTCTCTTAATTCTTTAGCAGAACCTAAATCTGCACTAGGCGCAGTAGGACTAAAAGTTAGTAATGGTTGATTTTTTTCCACGCGATCGCCATTTTCTACATGAAGTCTAACTACATTGCCACTGGTAGGAGCTTGGACATCTATGGACCCATCTTTAAGTTCTAATTGGCCTGTAGCGGGTACTGCTTGGTCTATCTCAGCAAAGTAAGCCCAGATTACTGCTGAACTGGTAATTATCATAATCATCCATAGAAATAGCCTAGATAATATGGCTGGTTTCTCTAGAATGACTGGTTGTTCGTTTAATGATGTAGATTGAGTATCCATTTTGTTTTTTAATTTTTTAGTAGGGAGTAGGCAGTAGGGAGTAGGCAGTAGGGAGTAGGGAGTGAGGGAGTAGGGAGTGAGGGAGTGGGAGAGTAGGGAAAAATCAGGAAAAGTTGTTACCAAAATTACTCCTAACTCCTGACTCCTTCTTTGGGTAATTAAGCAATTATTTTCAAGTTTTCTTCATTAAATAATTGTTGTGCCAAAATAACTTCTGACTCCTGACTCCTAACTCCTAACTTTTGACTTCACTTTTAACTTTTAACTTTATGACTTTTTTAATTCCTAACTTTATTAATTTCTAATTTTTGACTTTTGACTTTTGAATTTTGACTTCATTTTTAACTTTTGACTTTTAACTTTTGACTTTAATTACTGTTGAGCTTCTTGTTGTTGATAGAGACAGAAATAACGACCTTTAACCGCCATCAACTCATCATGAGTCCCCTGTTCCACCACCGAACCTTTATCCATCATAATAATAGTATTAGCATTTTTTACTGTAGTTAAACGGTGAGTAATAAAGAACACAGTTGTATCAGCAAAAGCTTCAGCCAAATTCTCACAAACTTGACGTTCCGAACTGTAATCCAATGCGCTAGTTGCCTCATCTAAAATCAACAATTTTGGATTTTGTAAAACCGTCCGAGCAATAGCAATTCTTTGCCTTTGTCCCCCTGATAAAGAAGCACCTCTTTCACCAACTACAGTGTTATAACCACTAGGCAAATTCATAATAAATTCATGGGCAACTGCTATCTTAGCCGCCCTGACAATTTCATCAGTAGTTGCATCAGGATTTGTCAACGCAATATTATCTTGAACCGTACCATTAAATAGGAGAGTATCCTGTAAAACCACCCCAATTTGACGGCGTAATGAATATAATTCTACTTTTTGAATATCATATCCATCAATAAAAATTCGACCAGAAAGTGCAGGATATAAACGTTGCAATAACTTCATCAACGTACTCTTTCCAGAACCACTCAAACCAACAATTCCCACAAAATAACCAGACGGAAATTCCAAATTTACATTTGCTAATTGTAAAGGTCCGCTTTGAGTAAATCGGAAAGAAATCTCCTCAAATTTAACACTGCCATTAATAGGTGGCATATCAATATTATTCCGGTCTTCCTCATCTACCTCTGCCTCCGTATCCAATACATCTCGAAGTCGTTCAATAGACATTCCCACCTCTTGGAAACTCTGCCAAACACTCACAAAACGGAGTAACGAACCTGTCACATTACCAGCAATAATTCGGAAAGCAATTAATCCTCCAATTGATAACTGACCATCAATTACCAAATAAGCACCAACCCATAAAAGTGCCAGTCCGGAAAGTTTATTTAAAAAAGTACTAATAGAACTAGAAGTAGTCTGAGTTAAAACAGTATTAAAACTAGCAGTCATAAACTTTGCATAACGTGCCGACCATTCCCAACGAGACCGAAGTTCCAAATTCTGGGCCTTAACAGTTTGCACCCCATTTAAAACCTCCACCAAATACGACTGAGAATCAGCATAACGTTCAGCCTTTTTCCTTAAAAGTCTTCTTACAATTGGAGAATTAATGATAATAATTCCAGTAAAGAAAGGCACCCCTGCCAAAGCTACAGCCGTCATTAACGGGTTAAGAGCCAACATCACAGCAATATAAAGTACTGAAAATACCGAATCTAAAACCACCGTTAAAGCTGTACCTGTGAGGAAATTCCTAATATTAGCCAATTCTCCAATCCTGCCCGTCAAATCACCTACCCGACGATTATCAAAATAATTGAGTGGGAGACGGAGTAAATGGTCAATAACCTCCGAGCTAAGTTTGACATCTATCCGGTTAGTAGTATCCACAAACAAGAAAGTTCGTAAACCCCCCAACAAAGCCTCAAATAGAGCCACCAATAACATCAAGATACCCAGAACATCCATCGCCTCAATGCTACGTTGCCCCATCACTTTATCGATAACAATCATCGTCATCAGGGGGTTAACCAAGCCAAATATCTGTACAAAAAATGAAGAAATCAACACCTCAATAAAGACCGTGCGATGCTCCATTAAAGAAGGAATAAACCACCAAAAACTAAACTGTTCCTTCTGTTCTGATTTTGGTGCCTGGAGTAGTAGAACTTGTCCAGACTCTCCCCAGATTTCCGCAAATTGGCCAGGCTTGAGGCGAGTTAATCCGAATTCTGGACTACCAACAACAATCTCTTGTTCTGTAATGCTGTAGAGTACGGCAAAATTACCTTGCCATTGAACTAAAGCTGGTGCTTTCAGACGATTAACTGTTGCTGCGGGAACCTGTACCAGTTGACCACTTAATCCCATCATTTGGGCGATCGCTCCACAAGCTTGCAGAGAAACTCTACCCGCAGTCCTCATCTGATTGTCCAGTACCCGGCGAATCACATCTCGGCGAAACTTCAGTTTCAAATGTTTAGCCAGCATCTGAAAACAAGCCAGAGCAACAGGTACTTCTCCCTTACCCCGGAAAATTGGATATTTAATTGACTGAGTATCTTGAACAACTGTTGGCTCTGGTGGACGTGCTGGTGCTTGGGGGACCATAGATACATCTAAAGGCACAAGTTCAGCTTTTTGTGCCCCATTTTCGACCGTACCCTCCTCAACTTCTCCTCGGTCTTTTTGTTCTGGAAATCCTAAAATTCTTGCTCCTCTGGCTCCCTCAATTTTTAAAGACTTACCCACTCCATCTAAAACCACTGGACTACCCGGAGCAAAATCTCCTACTACCCCACTACTAACTAGCCAGATTTTTTCCGACTCTAAGATAGATTCTAGTTCCTTAGTCTTGACATCTCCTTTTGGTAGGTTAACTACCACAGTTTTTTCGACAACATTTTTAGCCAGTTCTTTCAAATTCCCACTAACTTCAGCTCTTCTAGCAAATTCTTGGCTGAGTAGTTCAAATACTTCGCTCGCTGCTGGACGTTCTAAAAAGGCTGCCCCAAATTCTGGCTCTGCTTCTAGTATTGCTAAGAAGTCTGCAGCGGGTAAAGTCACGGCAATTAAATCTGTAGAAGCGAGTGCCGTTTCACAAGGCGTCCCTCGTAACAACCCAGCCCAACCAAGGACTTCTCCTGGCCCTGCTAACTGCAAACTGACATGACGTTGCGATCGCTGGTCATAGCCTAATATTCGTGCCTGACCTTGATAGATAATTGCTACTTGGGTCGGCATTTTTTCTCTTTCAAATAGTGGTTGGCCACTACGGTAACCGAGCAGTTGACACTTTCCCACTAATTGAGTTTTCAGTGCATTTTCTGAAAGTCGATTAAATGGTGGTTGATCTGCCAGAAATTCTTGTACTTGGGTTCTTGATATTGTTGAGGAAGTAGCCATTATCAGTTATCAGTTATCAGTTATCAGTTATCAGTTATCAGTTACAGCAGTTTCCGCGCGTTATGAGGTACATATATTGATGCTTTTAATGATTAGAAAAGACGGGAATTAGGGTAGTGAACAAGCAAAAAATATTTACCCCGTCAGTTGTACCGCATTAGTTTGAAATGTGCTGTATCAGTAATATAGGGTTTGCTGAAAAATTCTTTTTCAGGAGTAGGGAACACCCCTAACCCCTCCCAGGAGTAGAAATAGGAATTATAGAGGAAATAGTTGGATATATTTTTCTCTTAAATTTCCTGCTATTCCTCCTACCTTTTATGCTAATTTTTTCAGGGTTTTCAATGTAATACTAGGCACTTTTTTTGCTCCTTTAAATGTTAATTTTTTTGTCTGTTAGTAGTTTTATAATTAATCAATTTTTCAGAGGCAGTAATTATTAATTATTAATTATTAATTATTAATTATTTTTCATACTTTTACATCCGAACGTAGTGGTTTTAGGGTGCCAATTTTTCCTATTTGTTCTCTGAGCCAATTTTCAAATAGTTCATCTATGAGAGCGCGTCGCATTGAGTCATCAAGCTGTGCAGGGATAAATTTTTCTAATCTAATAATTACTGTCCATTCCGTTAATGGGCGTGGTGCCCAGATTTGACCCGGTTGACTTACTGATAAAATTTTGCCGATAGCAGGGTGTGGTTGACTTAGAGGTACTGGCCCCAATAATCCTCCCGAGCGCCCTTCTGGACCTTCAGAGTATTGACGGGCTGCATCTGCAAAGGTTTGTTCTTCTTCTACTATGCGAAAATACAGTTCGTGAGCTAGACCAGGATTTTTTGTCCTAATCAGGGAGTATACTACCTGGTCTAAACTGCTCTTACGAGTCATAAAATATCTTTCTACTTGATTACTCCAAGTTTCTTGTTTAAATTTTTCTAGTAATATTGGCCTAATTGCCATTTCGACCAATTGTTCTTGGGTCATGTCTTGGTTTTTGAGCCATGCTTGTTTGGTTTCAGGGGTATTTAACTGATATTGGCCCTCAAATTTTTCTACCGCTGCAGTTTGTTCCTCTTCTGTGCAAGTCAAGTTAGCGATCGCTTGGTCGATTATCACCCCTCGTAAAAAATGGGGCATTAACTGATAACGTGTTAATAACGATGGGATATCTTGAGCTTGCAATAATTTATCACCGATTTGAAACAGTCCTGTCATTTTCCGTATCTCCAACTGACTTGCACTATTCCTTTTAATTTAGTCTTCTGTTAAAAGTAGTGGCATATTAAGTTACCACATCATTATTATTTCTTTATATTGGTTTGTCCTTAAATCTTAAAAATATAAAGAAGTAGGTGATTTTGACTTTCGACGCATTATTATTTGGACCTGTTCCCTTGTTATTGGTATCTATAACCGGAGTTATGGCACTAGGAATATTGGTAAAAATATATACTTATTAGTCCATAGTTTCACTAACTGCTTTTAACTCGGGTATGATCCGGATAAATATGCTAGTCAAAATATTTATATTCGGCTTTACTTAATCATAACATCATTATTACTACCGTCTACAATAGCTTGAGTTCAATAATGATTATATAGATCAGATAATTAAGAGTTATAGTAATCTTTTTCTCCTACAATTAGAAGTTTTTATTGTGCTTTATTCATCTAGGTTTTACTATTTTTATTTATTACATTTTTTAGTTACTTATCCTTTATTATAATCATTATAATCCTCATTTTATGATAGAAAATTCCGTTTTTTTCAGGGCTTTTAAGATTAGATTCTGTTTGATTCAAGTTGTTGGAAAATTGACTCTATCTGTAGTCTTAATCTCGACTTCATTTACTAACCATAACTGAAATTATTAGAATCGTTTTATACATTATTTAGTACTACAAATCAAGAGAGTTAATTTTTGTTTTTCTTTCATTAGCTATGGCAAAAGGAAGAAGGAACGGCTAGAAGGAAGGACTAAAGGCTATCTTCTGCCTAATTTGGTTGCCATAATCCCAGCATAAGTCTAAGCTAGTGGCTAATGTTACACTTAGGTTTATATATTCCTTCTCAGCATGAGCGATTAATTCCGGTAATTTTAGTTCTTTTAGTAATGCTGCTATTTGTCTTCCTCTGGATGTTTCACTATATCTGATTACTGGTGTTACTACTACTAATATAGACTGGATTACTGAGACTAATTCAGTATCTCCCAAAGCATCTAAATATACATCAACTAGCTCTAGGCATTGTGAAAAATCTGCTCTTGATTTGAGGTTCTTAATCACTATTATTCGTTTTTTGTCCAGGCAAAATTTATCACAGAGCGATCGCATCTGTTTCCATAGCAGTATCTCTTCATAATTTTCTGGCCGGAGATTATTGGGGCACAATACTAAAATAGAGTTTGGTATGGCACCTTCTTGAAAACTAGACATGCGCTAGACATTTGCCATCGGTGAGTGCAAATGATTTCATTACTCACCCGTTTCAGGGTTAGCGCCCCAACTAGCACGGGTTGGCCTAACTGTGATGATTGGGTGGAAAGTAAGGAATAAGCCTGAACTGGGTAAAGTCATTGAGGGGTTAAACTCGAGTGCTTCACAGAATGTTTGTTTCGCCACAATAATCTAAATTACGGATATCTTTAGCTATGGCGGTTTTGACACTCCACGGGATAAATCCACCTGTTTTTACTTCTTCAACTCAAACTTTTGTAGTTATTTGGATAGGTGCGAGTCTATATAGAGATTAGATAGCAGAAGGGGTTTGGTGTATCAGTAGGGTTAGTAGAGATGAGTCATTTCAGTTATCAGTTATCAGTAAAATATCCAGTCTATCGGTGCGGATAGTATTTACCCACTCAGATAAATTTCTGAGCAGTTTTATGGACAAATAATATTTTTTACAGAATAAGCCCAAAATATCATTTGTTATTAAAAAATAAGATAACACTATTTCAAAGTTATGTCTATCTAAATTTTCTAGAATAGAAATAACAGTAAAAGTATCTTGTTGAAGGCTTAATTTATACAGTAATATTCTCAGACGAATTTTAGAACGATAATGCTCCGCATCGCTACCGCGAAGCCTGTTTTTGCGGAAAAGGAATAATCAAGTTGATACCCATTACACCCTAAAAAACTCCCTCACTTTCAACACATTTTGCTAAATATTTGGAAGAGAAAAAGTCTTTTTTAAGGAGTAGGGGAGCGGGGGAGTAGGGGAGAATTTTTTTGCCCAACTATGCGCTAAAAGTGCGCTCCATGCATGAGCATGAAGAGCTGAAAACCATGTACTTTTTTAACACCTAAAAAGGCTAAAATAATTATCTGATAATTATTTGAGATTTATTCAGCAAATCCTAATTAACAATAACTGGCATGCTAATGATCAAAAAAATATTCAGTCTGTGTTAATTACTTAATAATTGAAGTTTCACTCAAATGTAGCATTATTTTTTCAAATTTGTATAACAGCTATTGTCAGCATTCAGTTGATAGCTGAAGTGCTGATGGCTGACGGCTGTTTGCGCAGCATTCTGTAGGAAATGCTTACGTTAAAAATCACAACAAGAAAAAACAGTTAAATCAAGATCGTCGGCAAGAAAAGCAGCAATACTTTGTCTAACTGCGGAGTTACTATTACTAGAAACATTCCCTTTCAAATACACAATCAAATCTTTGACATACTCACAATATTTTTCCAATTCTCCAACTTCCTGAAATTTTAGAGGTCTAGCAAATAAAAAATTCAGAAAATCAGTAAAAATCCATTTTGGCAAAACAGCTTGACGATAATTTATGGGTAACTGAAAAGCAAAGCGATAGAGCAGAAATGCTAAAAGACTTTGCCAGAGATTAGTTGTAGAAAAATTTTCCTGTAAATTAGCAACAAACTCTTGTTCGGAAGCAGTAAAAACTTCATTTTTTATCCCACTATTTAACAGAAGCTTATATATTCTACCTATTTCAGCTTGATAAAAATATTTCAATTGTTCATTTGATAAACCTAATAATTTTTCAGCGAGTTGAAGGCGTAATTGGCGAAGATTATTTAAAACCGACTCATCAGCAGGATAGTGACGATATTGTTCCACCAAATTTGGCAGTTGAAAAAAGTCTTTTGTGAGTAAAACACTTAATTTTTTTCTAGCAGTTTCCTTCACCTCTGGAGTCAAAAAACGATAAACAGGATTCTCCAGCATTTTCAGATAAAACTTTTGATAATCTTGAGGATTTTTCCCAGAAGTAAGATTAACTTGAGTTTGTTGGCGGGGATGAATACGAAGTTGAGATAAAGACTTATCTACAAATCCAATTTTATAATTTCCCATAATCCTGAACCACATATCTATATCTAATACTTGAGTCAAACTAGAGTCAAAAAGTCCGATTTTTTCAAAGACGGCTTTAGGAATTAATACTGTCGTTGGTTCGCCAATTTTATTCAAGCGATATTTCATTAAATTAGGGTCTAATAATAAATCTTTTCCTGACTGAATAGTTTTCAAATTTGACCAATCCTTGTGTAAATCTTGAGTACCACGATAAGCAGCGACACAAGTAGAATTATTTTCTGCACCAGGTTCTAAAATTACGCGACGACGAGAAAATACTAAACCTATTTCCGAATTTTCTTCTGCTATTTTGACAAGTTCTTCAATACAGCTTTTTTCGAGTAAGTCATCCTGGAACAAGAATTTAATATATTTACCTCTGGCTTGGGAAATACAGAAGTTTAAATTTCCCACTAAGCCATAATTTTGATGGCAAATAATCCGAAATTCTATTTGTGGATTTTTCGATTTTAATGTTTTGGCTATTTCCAGGGTTTTGTCGGTGGAATTATCATCGGAAATTATGATTTCTAGATGGGAATATGTTTGAAAAAGAGCGCTATTAATTGCAGCTCTGATAAAATTTTCTCCATTGTAAGTAGGGATGCAAATACTAACAAGTGGAGATTTTTTGCTCGCAGAAGACTGAGATAATTTTGTGGCTGGAAGATTAGTAAAGTTTTCCGTGACTTGAGCAATATATTCGAGGCGAGTCTTGATTTTTTTACCCATAGTTTCAGGGCTAAGTAATAACTTAATATCTTCAGCCGCTTTTAATCCAATTTTTTGAACTTGGTCAGAATTATTAAACACATATTTCATCAAATTGGCGCAATGTTCGATGTTAGGATTTGCCCAAATATCTCCTTGTTTATATGGTCCGTAATTATCGGCGATCGCTACTTTTTCATATTCGACTAAAAAGCTATTTCCTACATTCATAAATTCAGTATTTGATGAATAGCCTGTGGCAATAACTGGTTTGCCATAAAACATTGCTTCTGCCATTGTTAAACCAAAGCCTTCGGCGCGATGTAGAGATACATAACAATTGCAATGGTAAAGCAAGGCATTGATTTTTTCTTTGGATAAATATCCATCTATATGTTTAATATTTGGGGAGTTTCCGATAGTATTTATTAGCCGTGATTTATCTCTAGGAAATTTTTGAGAATTGGATGATTTTATCAGGAGAAAAACATCTGGGTTTGAGTTTCCGAATGCTTTTTTTAATGCTGTAATTGTGGCGAGTGGATTTTTTCGTTCGAGGCGACTAAAGAAGTCAAAGATAAATAGAAAGATAAATTTATCTGTTGGTAAACCTAATTCTTTTCTACTAATTTTCGGAATAGGCAGAGAAATACTGGGCATCATTTTTATTACAGGAATAGATGAAACCATTGAGATAGATTCGGCACAATAATTACTGTAAGTCCAAATCTCGTGAAATGGCGTAAATGCTGTTATCCATTCTGGAGGAAATTTCGGAAGTTCCCATGCCCAAAAACCGATGTTATATTTATTGGTGAAATATTGTCTGACAGTTGGTTTTTTCAGAAAGGTTTTGACTTCATTGGCGTTGACTTGAAATAGGTTGATTGGATGTGGATTTTCTTGGGTAAAACTTTGGTAGGTTTGGTCGGAATTCCTATGGGGAGTGCTGATAATATTGTTGATAACAAAGGGAATATTTGTGGTTTCTATTGCTCGAAGTGTTGCTCTTACTCCTTCTCCTATTCCTAATTCTCCTTTCACAAAACCTGCAATATTAATTCCTAATTTTTGAGGAGTTGTTGGAGTTGATAAAAGTTCGTTTATCTCTGTAAGTTTTTCTGGTTTTGAGGACATTTCTTCTTTCCTTATAACTACTGGTTCTTGTTGCTGTAAAAATTCAGTTTTGTCTGAAAATTCTTGAGATTTTGGGGTAGATGTTGGGAGATTGAAATAAATTTCTTTTTGATTTATCCCTCCTCCTTCTTGTGGCTGTAAAAATTCAGTTTTGTCTGAAAATTCTTGAGATTTTGGGGTAGATGTTGAGATGTTGAGAGAATTTAGTTCTTGATTTATCCCTTCTCCTTCTTGTGGCTGTAAAAATTCAGTTTTGTCTGAAAATTCTTGAGATTTTGGGGTAGATGTTGAGATGTTGAGAGAATTTAGTTCTTGATTTATCCCTTCTCCTTCTTGTGGCTGTAAAAATTCAGTTTTGTCTGAAAATTCTTGAGATTTTGAGGTAGATGTTGAGATATTTAGAGAATTTACTTTTTCCTTCTTGCTTCCTCTTCCTTCCCTCCAAAAAATTCTCTCGAATGTTTTGAGATAATCCCGATTTTGTCTAAGAATTTTTCGGAGATTTTCCGCATCATATTTCAAGAGTACTTCACAAAAAGCAGGAGAGATTTTTTTCTCCGTTAATAAATGGAGTGATGAATAGTTAGTGTAGAAATTGAGGTGAAATTTCTGAGCAATAATTTGGAGAGATTTAACTGTATATATAGATATGTGTTGACCTTCATCCGTAGCGTAGTACCACCACTGATTAGGTTTAGGATTGTTTGGCGGTAATATTTCTGTGCTGAAGAGAATATTTTGGGAGTAATTTAAAATTTCTCGAATATCAGAAATAGGATTAACTAAATGTTCTAGTAGTTCAAAAGCAGTAACTAATTCATATTTTTTGTTTGGAGTAGCTGTAAAGTTTTGGGCAAAGAGATTTTCACAGTATTTATCTTGCCAATCAAACTTGTACTTAATATCCCGCATCAATCTGACAAATAAGCCATATCCACCACCGAAGTCGAGAAATTTTTCCTCTGGGTTAAAGATTCGATCAATAATATTCTTTGTGATTTGAGATAACATCAAATTTCTAAAGATTAAACCCTCATCGCTTCTAGCGATTGCTTGAGAATAAGCTTCACTTAACCAGTAAGGATATTCTGTTTGGATAAAGTTGCAGTTTTGACATTGAAAGTAGTCGATTTTATATTTTTTGTTGAGGATATGCGCTTCAGCAAACTTGAAAGAAATAGATTCACATATTTTGCATTTCATCATCTGTTTGTATCTAGGTTTGTTCATTGTCTTAATATTTATATTGGTTAAGTCTAACAGATTTGACTATCTATATATAAATAAGCGATAGCTTATCTATATGTCTCAGTAAAAGAGGAGTTATATAGAATAAGTTCTCATCATTTTACTTGGATGAGAGTTAGCTAATACCGTTTCACGGAAGTTATAAGTTATGCATCGAATGCGTAATTCTGTAGAACTAAAAATATCTAATTCCTACTCAATTTTTTTTTGCTAAAAATGGATTTCTCTCAGAATTTTAATGGCTATTAATTTTTGATTTTCTCAGAATTACTGTCTCAGAGCAATTAATTTTTTTGTCTCGGCTAGAGTCAGGCTTTAAATATATACTTCACCTGACTTTTGACTATAGAAAAAATCAAAATATCGTCAAATTTCCAAATCTACTGTTCTACATATTTATAGATGTATAGAGAGTGCTGGGAATTTGTGATTCATTTTCTATAGTAGAGCTGAAAATATCCCATTCCCATTCAAATTTTTTCTGACTAAAAGTTAATTTCTCTCAGAATTTGAATGGCTGTGAGTTTTTGGTTTTCTTTCGATTACTTTCTGAGGGTGATTAATTTTTTTATCTTGGTGAGAGTTAGGGTTTTAATAGATGTCTTAACTGACTTTTGACTGTAGAAAAAATCAAAATATCGCCAAATTTACAAATCTACTAATCTACATATATAGATGTATAGAGAGTGCTGAGAATTTGTGATTCATTTTCTTCTGTGAAGTTGAAGATATCTCATTTCCACTCAAATTTTTTCTGGTTCAAAGTTGAGTTCCCTCAGAATTTGAATGACTGTGAGTTATTGGTTTTCTTTCGATTACTTTCTGGGAGTAATTGATTTTTTTTTCTCGGCTAGAATCAGGCTTTAAATATATACCTCACCTGACTTTTGACTGTAGAAAAAATCAAAATATCGCCAAATTTACAAATCTACTGCTATATATTATAGATGTATGTGAAATGATTGGTCTTTGTTGTCAATTTTCTTTAGTGGAGTTGAAAATATCTCATTCCTACTCAAATTTTTCTGGTTAAAAACTGATAACTGATAACTGATAACTGAGCAGTCGCCATTACTGTATTTGATATATCAAAAGCTAAAAACCCATACAATACCAGATTTTTTCCTTCTTCCTTCTTCCTTCTGATTGAAAAGTTTTTGAGAAATGGTATTATTTGAAGCACCTTAAATTAAAGAAGATGACTCAGACTAGATTTAATTCTTCAGAAAATTCCATTCACCAAGAACTTCTAAAATTTATACCCGCTGATGCTAAAGTTATTATCGAATTTGGCTGTGGTAATGGCACAATAGCTTCTCAATATAAACAGATTAATCCTCACTGTTATTATATTGCTATTGAATCTAATCCAGACTTTGCTAAAAATTCTGTCTTACAACAAGTAGATAAAATTGTAGTAGGAAATTTACAACAAAATATTTCTACTCTAAATATCCAACCAGAAACAGTAGACTGTCTGATTTATGGTTTAGATTTAATGGCGATCGCTAACCCGACTGCAGTTTTGAAATATCATCAAAGTTGGTTAAAAAATGATGGTCAAGTTTTGGCTATTGTACAAAATGTACAGCATTGGCGCAGAATTTTTAATTTGCTTAAAGGTGGTTGGGAGAATTCGGAAATAATTCGTCATTGGTTTACTCTGGAAAGTCTCAAGTCATGTTTCGCTAACGCAGGTTTACAAGTATATGAAATACAAACTCGTGGTGAAAAAACAGAGGAGTTTCAAAAGTTTCTCCAAGTAACTGAAGTGCTGGTTGATGCTTTGGGTTTGGACTCAAAAAAGTTCGCTACTCAGACGGCTGCTGAATATTTCATTGCACGCGCCACTAAATCTCCTATTCCTCCCCGGAGATTATTAATTCAAACGATAATTATGGACCCAAAAGTTTGTGGTACTGTCAGAGTTTTGGAACCAGACCGCTTTAGCGCTACTATTCCTGGGGTAAGAACTTTTTCTGCTGCGAAAACTGCCGACTTAAATATAGGGTTACCTCAAGAAGAAAAGGTGTTTATTTGGCAACGTAGTATTTTAAATTATCCGTCTGACTTTCACAAACTTAAGTCTTTGCTGGAAAAGGATTATTTGATTGTGGCTGAAATTGATGATAATCCGTTACGTCGTCCTGAATATGCTGAAAATAATTATCTTAGCTATCGTGGCTGTCACTGTGTACAAACTTCTACCCCATCCCTAGCTAATTTTTTACGTCAATATAACCCCAACGTTGTAGTTTTTCACAATCAATTGGCTAGAATAGTACCCCTATCTGAGCACACACTCTCCCATAATAAATATCTTACCATATTTTTCGGAGCTGTCAACAGGGAAGCAGACTGGAAAGAAATTATGCCGATAATCAATCAAGTATTGTCAGATTATCAAGATAAAATTAG
>NZ_CEZPJD010000005.1:0-20108 GCF_983059655.1 Okeania sp. | reverse complement strand
GTAAAACTGGTTTAATTTATCATTCTGTTTCAGATTTTGCTAGAAAATTTAGACAACTAATAACTGATGAAAATTTCAGAAAAAAAATAGCAATTAACGCTTATGATTGGGTAAAAAATAATCGTTTACTTTATCAACATTATCGTCAACATCGGGATTGGTATCTGCAAATGCGAGATGAATTACCACGTTTAAATAAAGAGTTAAAAAATCGTGTTCCAGAATTATTTGATGATTAAAAAATTGAAGTATCCTTTTTGAAGGAGCTAGGAGACAGAAAACAGTATACAGAATGAAGAATCCAAAGTAAGTAAAGTTTCTATTTCTAGCTAATTAAAGACTATGGAACATAAGATTTAGTTGAGATATTATATCAAGTCTGGTAGCATCGGTATTGTAAAGTAAGGGTAAGAAATAAAGAAAAAGGAAGAAGGTTTAAAAGCTGGAAAAAACTGAAATTTCCTGTATATATTTACCCTTTGGTTTACACAAACAATAAAGTGCGGACATGATATTAAACCTATAGCAATCCGCGCATTGGTTGTGACAATTTTTATAATAGTTAAAAAGCGTTTCGGTCCGGAATACTCCGCTTGCTAGATACCATTATCGGTCGCACTGCCTTTTGAGGCGCTCTAGCTGTTAACGTAGTTCCTCCGCAGGAGGCTAGCTAATAACTGATAGCTAGTTAATTTGAACTGAAAACCTTTAAAATTCTGTACATAGCCAATCCGACGGCTCCCTTACCAGCAAAATATTAAAACTTAAATAGAATTGCTATATTTATACTCCTACAGAGAAGCAAACTAAATTCATTTATGCTATAGAATTAAATACAGCAATTGTCACAAGTGTAATTGTCTAAATTATGTTAGTTATCAAAAAAAACTAACATATTTTATTAGTCTATGGTTTCCTAAAAAAATTAAACTATTAAAAATATAATGTTCCAGAACTATTTAACAGACAAAAAATTGACCTATGATTTTTGAATAAGCAGTTGAGCTGCCAAAAAAGTTAGTATTAGTAGATTTTCCTACTCCCTACTCCCTATTCCTTAATCTATAGCGCTACAAAAATTTGTTAGGACATTTATCCTAAAACTCTTTTACAGTTTGCTATTCCCTGTTCCCTATTCCCTGTTCCCTACTCCCTACTCCCTACTCCCTACTCCCTACTCCCTACTCCCTACTCCCTAATCTAAATAAAAATGCGAATATTATTTACAATTGCTCATTTCTTTAACCCTGAAGGTAGCGGAAAACATGGATCTTTACGAAAAGACCCGCAAACACGCCGCATAGCATTAACTACCTGTTTAACTGCATTACGTGCCTTATATGCTAAATCTCAGTACATCATTGATATTAGTAGACATCAAGCAATTCCAGCCAATAAAAATCATGGCCATGATATTGATATTATTGTTTGTACCACAAAAGGTTTTCATTTATTATCTCAAATTCCTTTGCCCTCAGATTTTCTGATGCACCACAGTACTAACGTAGAACCGATGTTACTGGGTTTTGAATGTCAGGAAGTAATGAAATCAAGTCTTGGGAAATATGATTATTATTGTTACTTAGAAGATGATTTAATACTACATGACCCATGGCTATTTGTGAAATTAAATTGGTTTAATCACCACACAGGAAATGGTAATTTACTTCAACCAAATCGTTATGAAATTTCTCCTTTAGGAGCTGTTCCCAAAGCTTATATAGATGGAGATTTAAAACCAGAAATAACAGCTAAATTTCAAAATATTCGAGAGCAATATCAGCTTAAGGGAAAAATTATGGAAAAGGTAATTGCCTTTCATCGAACTCTTAATCCCCATTCTGGTTGCTATTTTTTGAATGCCGAACAAATGAAAGAGTGGGCTAGTAAACCTTATTTTTTGGACCGAGATACCAGCTTTATTGGTCCGTTAGAAAGTGCTGCTACTTTAGGAATTATGCGTACTTTTAAAATTTATAAACCTGCTGCTGCTGATGCAAGTTTTCTAGAAATTCAGCATTTTGGCACTACATTTTTGAGTTTAATTGATAATCAAATAAAATTGCTTCAAGAGCAAGCTCCGGTTAACGAAAAAATTCAAAGTGAAGATAAAAATCAAGTAGAAGAAGAAGTTAAAACAGAAACTAATTCAGAAAAAAAATGAGGAGTGATTAAAAATAAATCACAGCCTCATAATTTTACTTAATGCTAATAGATAATATTAGATAATAAAGATGTCAGATTGAAGTAGATTAGGAGTACCATTGAGACGAGCAATGGTAACAATAGGATTACTATCATCATTTTCTAGATTACCGTTAGGATCGTACTTTAATAAACCTGAACCAGCTAGTTCTTGCTCGTCTGCTGGAGCGCTAGGATTTCGTACTGGGTTTCGTTCATAGATAATAGTAGGACCGGTAGTTCGAGCAAAGCTATCTTCATAGTTATCACCTGCAGCAACAGCAGCAAAATCATTAAGGCCAATAATTGAGTTTTTGCTTGAATTTTGCAAACCAAATCCACTCAAGTCTAGAATTATTCGGTCATCAGCAGGATCGAAGTCTACGATAACAGTAGCTTTGCTGTCCTCGGTAATAGTAAAATAAGCAAAACTATCGTTACCTTGACCGCCAATTAAGGAGTCTCCTGTAGCAAGGCCAGGTGCAATATAGTCATCACCTGCACCACCAACAATAGTATCTCTTCCTCCACGGCCAAATATTACATCATCCCCTGCACCAGCATTAATATTATCTCCTCCTTCATCATCTGCACTACCACCCACAATCGAATCATCACCTGCTCCAGTAATTAAGGTGTCTGCTCCATCAGCACCACTTAAAGTATTACTACCTTGAGTATCTTCTATTGTAAATGATGGTGATGTACCTCCATCCTGAAATGCTATGACTGTATCGTTACCTTGTGTATTACCAATTAACTGGTCGTTTGTTCCACCAAACTGAATAAAGTCATTACCTGTACCACCATTAAAGAAGTTTGTGACACCAGCGTTGGTACTACCCAAAAGGATATCATTACCTGAACTACCAATCAGAGTAACTTCAATACTGCCACCACCCGAAGCATCAGTACTAATACTTGTTGCATCAATGGTATCGTTACCCTCGCCCCCATCCACACGACTAAAGATACCGCTGAGACAATCATTTCCCAGACCGCCAATCATAGTATCTGATAAAAAGCCTGATGCTAAGGTATCATCACCGGCACCACCATCTAGTCTGTTTTGACCAGAAAAGCCAGGAGTGTTAACTGGTATACCATTAGGGTTAAATTTATCTTCGTTTTCTTCGAGCAAACCAGTAGTAATGAAGTCATTACCTCCACCACCAACCAAAGTATCTCTTGAAGCCTGGCCACTGATAGTATCGTTGCCAGCTCCACCATCTAAAGAATTTCTACCATCACCGAATGGCCCTACTGCACCTTGAATAAAGTCACTACCTTCACCACCTAGTAGAGTAGACCTATCTATTGCAGTTAAAGCTATAGCTGTGCTATTAACAGGAGTACCTACAGATTCCTGATTTAGCTGAACTATTGTATCATTGCCACGATCTCCACTTATACGGACTTGGCTACCCAAAGAATATAATGTGTCATTATCTCTACCGCCGTAGATAGTATCGCGATCGCCAAAAGCAACAACTAAATCTTCTTGTCGGTTTGCAGAAATAAAGTTCTGGCCTAGACCAGTGTCACCTGCAAGTGTAGGTAAGGCATCAAAATCAATATTTTCGGGAGTCAAGGAACTAATTGTATCACTGTCTCTGCCACCATAAATACTATCTCTTGTGCCTATAAGTAGGATATCATTACCTTGATTGGCAGAGTACCAGTTATCTCCAATCAGACCACGGAGAAAGTCATCTCCCTGACCTCCATAAAGACTTGTACGGGAAACAGCGACTAAGGTGTCATCGTCTGCATCTCCAAATCCAAAACCAGCAGCAGCCTGGAATTCTAGGGAGTCACTTCCCGGGCCACCTTCGAGAGTATCAGGTTGACCAGAGTTGTTAATACCAGAAGGACCCCTAGATACTAATGTATCGTTTCCTTG
Source organism: Okeania sp. (assembly GCF_983059655.1). NCBI lineage: Bacteria > Bacillati > Cyanobacteriota > Cyanophyceae > Oscillatoriales > Microcoleaceae > Okeania > Okeania sp. The sequence continues at coordinate 16,021 of NZ_CEZPJD010000005.1, read as the reverse complement.
TCCACCTGTAGCTAGACTACCACCTAAGGTAGAAGTAAATATCAGGTCGTCTCCACCAATAGCATTAATTGTATCAGGTGCTATATTTCCAGAATCCTCCTGATCGAAGCGATCGTCTCCATCAGTTAGTGTCACCATACCGTTTCACTCCTCTACATCGTTTATATCTAAAATATGGACAATTGTTTGGTTTGACTAAACTACTAACAAACACCAGTAATTTTATATTCGGCTGTAGTTTAACCTGTTTATCTGGAATAAGTCTAGCCTTTTTACTACAAAAATTATCAGCCAGAATTTGGCCTACTATCTGCCTTTGGATGTACCATTATTGACTTTTCAGTACAATCAAGTATTTATACTAAGACAGTATATTCTTTTAATGATTGATTATAGTCTTAACATTACCGGAGGACGTGGATAGTCAATCTTAGGTTCCCATATAGTATGGTTGATTTTTAACGTAATCTAGAGTTGATATGAGGTTAGAGGTTGTTTTTTTTCCATACCTAAATCTTCTAGTTGTAAGGTGCGGTTAGCAACTTTATGAATTAGTTCCAAATGTTTTACTAATAAGTTGGAAAGAGCATATCTCTCTAAAGCTGTTTGGCGGGCTTTAACTCGGATTTCTGCCATGCGAGTTGGGTGATCCAACACTTCGTCGATGCGGTCAGCTATTTGTTTGGGGGAGAAGAAGTCTACTAATAGGCCATTTTCACCATCTTGAATAACTTCCCTCACAGGAGGTGTATCTGAGCCTACAATTAAACAACCAGTGGATAGAGACTCAATCATAGACCATGAAAGAACAAAAGGTCTTGTCAAATATACATGAACATCAGATGCTTGAATAACTTTTAAGTATAAACCATAGGGCAATGAACCAACGAAGTGAACTCGTGATAAGTCCAAGGGGATTTTTTCTAACATTTCTTGTTTGTAAGTTTTACCATTGGGTAAGGATTTACCGTAGCAGACTCTTTCAGAACCTACTATTACTACATGGCAGTTGGGCCTTCTTTCTTGAAGATAGGCGATCGCTTCTATAAATTCTGGGAAGCCCCGATAAGGTTCCATACCTCGTGCTACATAGGTCACAAGTTCATCAACACCGGACAGGTCTAAATTAGGCAGTACTAATTTTGCCCCTGGGTTTGGTTTGAAATAGTCTGTATCTACCCCATCATGAAGTACAGATAGTTTGTTTTGGAGTTCTGTGGGAAATTGCGACCGCTGCCAATATGTGGGGGATAATCCCCAATCACAGGTGTACAAATCTATTAGTATGGGAGCATTTTTTACTCTTATTCTGGCCATATCATCTACTGTCAAGGGTTCTGCGGGGTCGAAGTCAGCATCAGAGCCATGAGAATGATAAAACCATTCAAAGTAGCAAAGAAGTGGAGTGTTAGGAAATGCTTCTTTGACAAATAAAGTCGGTCCCCAGCCAGAATGGCCACAGATAACATCTGGCACAAACCCCTGAGCTTTTAGTTGTTCTGCGGTTCTAAATACGGCTTGTCCATAAATTACTGCACTTTCTAGGGGACGAACGTAGTGATGGGTTTCTGGACGGGGTTCGCGACTTGGTTTGAATAATGCTTTGTAAACTCCTGGTATTTTCCACTCTGGGCGTTCGTTTTTTGTGCCAAATACAACTTGATTATTAGGATTTGCTCCTAAAGCGGTAATAATATGACGATATTGGGCAGGAAAGTTTGGGTGCAAGAATAGATATTTCATAAGTTCTAAATTGTATAGCAGGGAATAGGGAATAGGGAACAGTGAGAAAAGTATTTTTCTATCTAAGGTTCATCATCAATCTATGTCAAACACCAACTCGTTCCTTAACCTTCAAAAAGTTAGCATAAAAGACAGAAAAATTGCAGAAAAATCACTTTGACATAATATATCCAACTACCTCCTAATTAAATTCTATTCTCCGTTACTCCTAACTACTCTCTACTTCCTCACTCACTCCTTTACTCCTTAAAAATACTTTTTCAGCAAACCCTAAATAATGTCTGGTGCTTGACATATCCAAACACAATCTCTAGGAACTGAGTCAGTATCTTTGTGGATAATTTTGTATTTGAGATGGGATAGAAATTTCTCCATTATTTCATTAGTCATTACTGAGTGAGCGGTACCGTTTCGTTTTCCCATAAGATTTTTATCCCAATCTTTGAGAAATCTTTGCCAACCTAGATTGCTGAGAGTATTTGTGTGATGAAATATGCAAATTTTTTCTCCTTGTAATTTAGCAGGAATTTGGGTTAGGTAGTTAAAAATATCTCTGGGTTCTAAATGCACCATTGTGTCGTAACAAAAACAAACATCTGCTGTTTTTGAGTCAATTATATTTAATGTTATTCCATCAAGTTTGAGATATTTTACTCTGGTTTCACCGAGTCTATTTTTAGTTGCATTTAACATAGAATTGGAAATATCGGCACATATTAATTTTTGGCAATATTTAAGTAACAATTCTGCGGTACGTCCTCCACCAATACCTATTTCTAGTACTGTGTGTTTTTCATTGATATATGGTGCTATAAATTTTTGTTCAATTAATTTTTCGTATTCTGCTAATGAGTTGGCTGCCCCTGCTGCTTTACCTATCCATTCGTCACCTACATGAGTTAATTCAGGATAATCTTCGTGCCATTTTTTAGCATATTCTTCCCAGGCATTTTCGTAATCAATAGTCATTATATTTTGTTTATTTGTGAGTTTTTTAGTTAATCTTACAGCATTTTTCAAGTTGATAAAATACAAATTTTTATGCTTTTAGAAAACATCGAATCTGAGAATAAAGAATAGAAATAAACAACTTATACCAATTTTAAAAAAGAGTGTTATGAATAATAGGTTTGATTAAGAGAATTTAAAAGAAGTGTCTCTTTGAGCAAAAAGAGAACTTCCGAGTAAAAAATGGTATTTAAGAAGCAATTCATTCTGTACATCGCCAATTCGACAGCTCCCCTGCCTGAATTCCAAGAAATATCTTACGCTATTTGTAGTAAACATTTATCAATTTGGTATTATGGATTTAAACCCAAGCTTTTAGCGTGCTGAAAGCGTAAGCATTTCCTGCGGAATGCTGCGCAAACAGCTATTAGCTGTCAGCTATTAGCAATAAGACTCTCTTAATATAGGGCAGTGTTTAAATTAACAACTGACTTTAAGGGCAAGGGAGCAAACTTTTGTAGTAAGACAATTAATAAAACTTTTCTCCTAAATTAAAAGCAATAGCTGATAGCTGATGGCTGACGGCTGAATGCTTACCTGAAAGCTAAGTTTTGTTTACAAAACATTCCGGTACGGAAAATACAGATCGCTAGTTAATTGCTATTATTCCCAATTTAAATCAATATTGAGAAATTCGGCTAGCTTTTGATTATCAGATTGAAAATATTGAATTAACTGCTGATATATTTCGTCATTAGGTTGCGAGTAATTACCAGAGTTATATGGAAGATATTCTTCTGAGTAATGGGCAGGTAGTTCTAAAAATTGGAATATTTTGTTCATTGTTTTTCGTGGGTGGCTAAATAAGTCTTCACTAAGGAGAATAAAAAATTGTTCTTTAGGAAAAATATTCATCCAATTTTGCAGTTGTTCAATATATTTGCCTCTTGCTAGATATGTATAATGTTGATGGTTAAAACTGTAATATGTTCCTGTTTGAATGATTTTTTCAACTTCTCCTTTTAGGCGATTTTGTTCGGTAGCGATCGCTTCTTTTAAAGTTAATTTTTCAGTTCCTAATCTAACTTCATGATAATAATGAGAAATTGCTCTTTCTGCTGGGTTTCTCAACAAAATAATTAATTTCATCTGAGGATATATGTCAAAAATTCGTTGGGGTACGAGAGGATGAAATAAATAGTAAGGACTTGATTCTCCTGTAATTATTCCTGGCTGTAATTCGGGAAATTGAGATTGATACCATTTCAAATCCTTATCAAAGTTTAAGTCAAAGTAATGAATTTCATGTTGTAAAGATGCTGCAATTAAAGAATGTTGTACTAAATATTTATATAAGGAATTAGTACCACATTTCTGAGCGCCAATTATTAGAAAGTGTGGCTTTTGATAGTTGATTGAATGGTTGATGTTTTTGTTGAACTTGATTTCCATATATTTATTTAGTTTCTGGTGATAAGGTTGAAAGTATTCTGTTGATTTTTGGTATAAGTAGGTAGGCGTTAAAATTTACTGTTAGATGAAGGCAGAAGGGAAGAGGTTTAAAAGCTACTTTACTTTTTGTTACATAGTTAGTTTTTTTCGTGCCTACCTACTTACTTCTAGGGTTAATATCAGTTTTTTTTCTTGATTAAGTTAAGGTCGATATAATCATTTATAAATTATGGCTTCAAACTGGAGTTTAGACTAATTACAGCGGGCCGAAAACTTATCGAGGGAGAATAGTGAGATAGTCGAACTTAGACTGAAACTATCTCTATATAAGTATTAGAATAACTTTTAAGTTAATTATCTGCCCGCTTGTGCTATGGGTTAATTGTGCCATGGCAAGACTTTTTGAAGAGTTTGAATAACTTAGGGCTTGCTGAATAAAATTGTAATCAATACCAGCTCAGGCTTCAAGAGTTAAATATTGCTGAAAAAGTGCAAGGTTTTTGGCTCTTTTGGTCTCAAAATGCTCATATTTTTCCCTGATAATGCCGAAAATTTGGCCGTAGCAGATAGTCTAGACTGTTGCCTTCCGGAGCTATTCCCTGTTGCCTATCATCACCATCAGAATTATTCAGCAAACCCTAACTTAGCCCTCACCCAAACTCCCGAAAAAATACAAATTATCAAGAGTATCGAGAACTTTCCCATCCCTGATATTACCCTTGGGTTGTGAGTTCCAAGTTTTCATTGCTTCTAGGTAGATTATTTGATCTAATTACCCAGGCTCAAAATTACTTAAAATCCATCAACAAAAAACTAAAATTATGGAGTGTGGAATCTTTAGAAATTAAGGAAAAAATATTGAATAAACAGTCTATAGTCTATCATCATCAAATAGAAATTCAACCAAGAGTCTTGGGGATAGAAAGAAGAACTTTAGTGTCAGGCAGATTTATTTTAGCTACAAATATTGAGTCATCTTCAGAAATACGAGCTACTGAAATACTTTGGAACTATAAAAACCAACAAAGTTGTGAGAGTGGCTTTAGATTCCTGAGCATACCCACAATTCTTTGCAGATAGTTTTTTTGTGGAAAAACCTCAAAGAGTAGAAACAATATTATTTGTTATGTCACTGTGTTTATTAGTATATAATCTCGGCCAAAGATAGCTGAGAAATACTTTTAAAAGAAGCAATAATGGAGTAAAAAATTAGTTAGGAAAGCTGAAAAATACTCCGAAATTAAGATGGATATTTCAATGCTTTCAAGGGGTGCATTTGTTAACAATAAATCAATCCCAAAAAGTTGTTAATCTCACAGAAGAAAGGAGTTTAATTTTAGAGTTTTACCCTCCTCTTGTCAAAAATATTATCTGTGATTTTGATGATCAGCGATCGCACTACCTGAATTGATAAAATTGATTGATGCTCTCAAAGGGAGTGTAGTTGCTCTCGTGTTTTCTGCTGTCAACACAACTCCCTAGTTCATCAACAATAGTCGTGCCACTCACTTTTTTATATTCTATCTATTAATTTGTTGGCTAAAATTCTGATGATTATTCATGTATCTTTTCATGTTACATCATGAAGTGCAGAATGTGGGTAATTGGTTCTTTTGAAAAAAAATTCATCCAATTTTTCAGGTGCTCAACGCACTGACCGCAAGATAAATATGTGTAGTTTTGATGATTAAAACTGTAATGTTTTTCTGTTTATATATTTTTTTCAACTTCTCCTTCCAAACAGTTAGACTCTTCGGCGACCGCCTCTGATATACTTCAAGATTCATAGCCTAGTTTTACTTTATGTTAGTAGTGATTGATTGCTTTATCTATAGAATTTATTAGTTTAAAATTAACTTTATAAACGTCTATAAGACATTTGAAGTGCTGACGGCGGAATACTGTTTGTGCAGAATTCTACAGGAAATGTTTATTTACAATTTAGCAATTTTCAACAATCAATTTTGTGTTTTTCTACCCTCGAAAAATACTCCTGCTGCCAAAACTTCTCTGCCTTTTTCCCCTAATACCATATCTAAATTATCACCTTCTTGTACTAAAAAAGCGTGCCAATCTTCTAAACGTTCCTGCCATTCTTGTTGTTGAATATAAGGCCAGATAGTTTGAATCAACATCATCATACTATAAGATGGATAATGATGAGGAAAAATACCACTATTGATTTCTTCAAAGTCTGACAAAATTTGCCGTAAACCATGAATTGTCATATTAAAATAATGGCTGGGGTCAGCATGAAGTGGTTGCAAAAATGCAGTATCAATAAATATTAAACTTCCTGGTTTTAAGATGCGATAAAGTTCTTTTGCAGTAAAAAATGGATTAGGTAAATGTTCAAAAACTGCATGACTAATTATGCCATCAAAGCAGTTATCTGGAAATGGTAATTTTAATGTAGAGCAGACGACATCTGTATATTGATATTGCTGTACATCTAAGTAACAAATATTTGGTTTTAAATATTCTTTTTGGGTGTTACCTGCGCCAAAATCTAAAACTATTCCATTTTCTCCAATTTTATTTAATACTGTTAAAATTCCTTCTGAGTAGGGATGGGTAGTTTCTGTTTCTGTGAGTTTAATAAATGGTAAATATCCTGGTTGTAAAATATGAGGAGTATTTCTTCTTACCCATACAGGGCAATTTTGTTTATTACATGGTGCAGCTATGTTTCCACATTGGGGGCAAATTAATAGTTTTTCTAGGTTGAAAATTCTCTGCCGTTGAGGTTGGTTAGGAATATTGCCAATAATCTTAAATTGATTTTTAAATAATAATATTTTTTCTCTTCCATCAGCAAATATTTCTATTTTTATATCTGTCTCTGGTCTGATATTTTTTGGTAGTAAAAGTTCGCCTCTAAAACCACTATGACTAGCATATTTTTTTTCTGGAAAAGCAGCAGCTACATCCGGTCGATATCCACCATGTAAAAGAGAGGCATAAGGTTTTCCATTTAGATATATACTTAGTTGAACATTGAGATTATTTTCAGAAATATACCAACCAGAAAATTTAGTTAAGTAATCTATTTCTGTGCTTTTAGGAAAATCTAGATTAAACATTATTAATTTTGTAAGCATTCAGCAGTCAGCATTCAGCATTCAGCTATTGCTTTTAGTTTTAAATAAAAGCTTTACTAATTGAGTCAGAATTAAATATTACTACAAAAGCTAGCTTTAAAGTTAAAGTCTATATTCATTTAAACCCACTTTTTTTGCTGAGAGCTGACAGCTAATAGCTGTTTGCGCAGCAGTCCGCAGGAAATGCTTACTTTATTTTCAGAAGTTCCGATTTTAAGACCAATTTTTCATACTTTAAATAGCACCCAGTATTAGGACTTTTTTTTACATTTAGGAGGGGATGAGCAACCAATCCTAAAAAACTAATTCAATATCATAAATAGGATAGTCTAAGGTTGGAAATTATTAGTAACATTAAACCTATTAATTAATCCGTAGATCTGTGCCATAATCCCTGTGTGCTAATTTGTCTAAAGAAAAGTATGCTTCGCGAAATATTTGACCATAAGTTTCTGTCATTTCTGCAAAAGTATTTAATGACTTCCAGTACATATTTAAATTACCTGCAAGTCGATGACACAATGCTTTATCTATAAACAAATATGTCAAAACATTTGCTAATTCTTTTGGGTTATCGGGAGTTTAGAATAAACCGTTGATATTTGGTTTTACCTGTTCAACAATGCAAAATACTGGAGTAGTAATTATGGGTAAACTATAAGTCATTTCTTTTCATATAACTCTAGGTTGGAAATTATTAGTAAAATTAAACCCACTAATTAATTCGTACATATGTGCCATAATCCTTGTGTGCTAATTTGTCTAAAGAAAAGTATGCTTCGCGGAAGATTTGACCATAAGTTTCTGTCATTTCTGCAAAGGTATTTAATGACTCCAGTACATATTTAGAATTACCTGCGAGTCGATTACGCAATGCTTCATCTATCAACAAAGATGTCAAAATATTTGCTAATTCTTCTGGGTTATCGGGAGTATAGAATAAACCGTTAATATTTGGTTTGACTTGTTCAACAATGCCAAATACTGGAGTAGTAACTATGGGTAAATTATAAGCCATTGCTTCTAATATGACTCTGGGAAAACTCTCTACGCGAGAAGTACAAACAAATATATCTGCTGCTTGATAATATTTTGCTGTTTCTGGAGTTTCTTTTACTATTTCTACTCGCTGTTGAATTTCTTCTGGTAATTCAGTCAAAAATTCGTGTAATTTTAAACTGTAAAGATTTGGGCGATCGCCTACTAAAAAACATTTGATTTTTTTACTTTCTGCTTCTGGAATAAATGATAAGGCTTTTACTAAATCTTGTTGACCTTTCCTTTCACAAACAGTACCTAATAATAGAATGACAATTTCATCATTTTTTATTTCTAAAGCTGATCTTGCTGATTGTTTTGACCATTTCTGAGCTGCGGATTTTAATAACTTTAAATCTAAGCCATTATGTACCACAGTAAAATTGTGATGACTATTCAAAGGTAAGTATCTATTTCGAGTAGCATCTGCCACAAAAATTATTCGATAAGGATAGCGGAAACATTCTAATGCTCTAGCAGCTATCTCTGTGCCAAACCGATTAAAATAAGTTTGCCAAGGTTCACTTTCATGTACATTCCAGACACTGGGAATATTTAATATCTGAGCGACATCTACCATGAAAAAGTTTTCTAAAGTATTGACATACATAACATCAATATTTAGTGCTTTTATTTCTTTGGCAAAACTAGCTAAAGCTTCATCATAAATATTTCTTTGATAAATATGTTCTAGTGGATTATCTAGAACAACTACCTGAATATTATGTTGTTGATAAATTTCTCTCAATTCTCCATCATTCACAGAAAAAATTATTGGTTCAACAATTCCATCATCTGCCAATTTCAGGGCAATTTCTAATTGATGAAGTGGCGCACCAGTCAGGTCTAAGGAATTACTACACATCAATAATTTAATTCTGAGATTAGGAGGGAACAGGGAACAGGGAACAGGGAACAGGGAGTTAATTGCTTGAGTATTTAACTCTGATTCATTCTGAGAATTATTAGATTCTGACTCCTGACTCCTGGCTCCTGACTCCTGATTTATAGCTCCTAATTTTTGACTTTTGACTTCTGACTTTTGACTTGAAAGCTGTTGACTTTCTAATTTTTGACTTTTGACTTTTGACTTTTGACTTTTAATAAAATATCGCCTTGGTTGAATTTCAAATAACTCACTTTCCAGAGAAAAATGAGGACTATAAAACCTATCTATCATCTGAGAATATTTCTGACGATAATTTGTTTCTTCCTGGGGATTATCAGAATAACCGCGACTTGTTCCTTCCTTATGAATTAATTCAGCATCAGGACAATAAACCGAACGATAACCTTTTTCTAAAAGTCGATAACCATAATCAGCATCATTATAAGCAACGGCAAAATTTGACTCATCAAAACCACCCAAATCTAAAAATAATTGCCGGGGAGTTAGCATACAAGCAGCAGTTACTGCCGAATAATTTCTTGACACAGAAGCTTGAGAAAGATAACCCCTATTTTCACTATGTAATAACTTAAAAGCATGACCAGCTAAACCATGATGTAAACCATGAATTACACCTGCGTGTTGAATCCTTTTATCGGGATAAATTAATTTAGCACCTACCGATCCAACACCAGGAAATTGTGCATAACCAATCATTTGACTTAACCAATGGGGAGAAATTATTTCTGTGTCGTTATTTAAAAATAGAATATATTCACTATTTACTTGTTCTACAGCACGATTATTAATTGCCGAAAAATTAAACTTACCTCCACTGTTAGGAATAGAAATAACCGATATATTTGCCGACCCAGAAAACGAACTATTCAAACTTGCCAAATATTCTAAAGTCTCAGACTCATCACTTTCATTATTAATCACAAATATTTGATAATTCTGGTAAGTTGTCTTTTTCAAAGATTCAATGCAAGACTTCAATAACTTGAATTGATTTTTAGTCGGAATAATAATACTCACCGAACCACCTTTGTCGGGAAAAGTAGCCTGAAAAATTCCTAACTTTTCTCGCAATGCCCAATCTGGTTGATAAATATCTCCCTTCACACCACGACGTTTTAAACTTTCTTGAACTGCTGTTTTACCTGCTAGAAAACTTTTCGGTTTTTCCCCACCAGAAATAGCAGTGGAACCTGGAGAAGTTCGCCAATGATATAACACTAAAGGTAAATGCCCAACCTCACGAGAAATTTCCGTTGCTCTTAAAGCAAAATCATAATCTTGAGAACCTTCAAAACCAATTCTTAAACCTCCAACTCTCTCAAAAATTTCTTTTCTAACTACGCACAAATGACCCATATACATATAAGAAAGTAACAGCTCTGGAGAATATTCCGGTTTAAATTGAGGGTCGAATCTTTTGCCTTCTGTATTAATTTTGTCGTCGTCGGAATAGAGAAAATCTGTTTCTGGATTTTGACTTAAATATAAAGCCACTTCTCCCAAAGCATCCGGAGTAAGTTCATCATCATTATCTAAAAAGAGGATAAAATCTCCCGTGGCAAGTTCAGCAGCAGAATTTGTCGCAGCACTAATATTTCCATTTTCAGAACGGAATATTAACTTAATCCGGGAGTCCGTCTCAGCTATTTCCGTCAGAAATTCCCTAATATTTGAATTACTACAATCATCCGCTATACAAAATTCCCAATTTTGGTACACTTGGTTTAGTACACTGGTGATTGCTTTGTCTAAAAATTCCACGGGTGGGTTATAAACTGGCATAACCACAGAAATTTTAGGTAAAGTTACCTGGCAACCCTCTAACCGAGAAATTAAATATTGAACCGAGCGATCGCCCCAATTATTCACCGCCAACCAAGCATCATAAACATCCACAGTTTCTGGCACCACAAATCCGGGAGGCGCTAATAATTCTCCTTCTTGCCATTGTTGCTGTCGATATATCTGTAATATTTGTCTGGCAATACCAGGTAACTCTGAAGGTAAGGGGATGATGCGACCCAACCTTTGCTTCCTTTCCGCAGTCCGTTTCCGAATAGCTTTGGCAAACTTAGATAATTTCTCGAATTTATCCTTAGCTTTTTCCCAGAAACTATAACGTCTTAGTTTTAAAACTTCCGAGCAAGGGAAACCGACTATTTCCCCATTTTCTAAATGTGCTTCTAAACTAACTTGCCATTTTCCGACTGGAAGTTCCACCGTTGCTTCAAACCCACTATCTGAACTTCCGACTAGGTCAGGAAAAACTTCTCCCACATCCTTTCGACGCAAACCATAAGCGCAGTCCACCGAAATATCCCCACATTTGAGAACTAACTTTGTGATTTTCTGTTCTGGATGGCAACACCAACCAGCAAATAAAATTACCCCCTCTCTTTGTTGCCAATTTGTAGGTGCATCAAAATTTGCCTCAACTGTAGATACTGATATTGGATAGGAGGCAAATTTATGCCACTTTCCTTTTCTATCCTGAGCTTCAAGTTGCAGTTGATAATTTCCTGGGGACAATTTTAGGGAGATTTGGAAACCAGAATTTTTCGCAGTAGAAATATCTGGAAATTTTTGGGCGACATCTAGTCGTTCAATATGGTAATTGCCTGCAAAAATTTCTTCTCCCACTCTCGCACGAATAGCTTCGATATCCAGACCAGCATTGCGAAAACACCAACCTACTATTTCTATTTGAGAACTAGCAAAATTCCAATTAGTAGGAGAGTCGATAGAGAAAATGAGGCGCATTTGCAACTTACTCAATTTCCGTTTTAACCCAGACCATTTTTCTCGCAACTTCCAGAACTTAGAAGACTTCATAGCCGAAATTTCTGCCTTGAGTGTTTCATTTTCGTAGTGCTGGGTTATTAATTGGTCTTGAGTTTGCCCCAAAATTGTCTGAGTTTGCCCCAAGATTGTCTGAGTTTTTCCCAATTCAGCTTGAGTCTGTTCGAGGGTGCTTTGAGTTTTTCCCAATTCAGCTTGAGTCTGTTCGAGGGTGCTTTGAGTTTGCCCTAAATCTGTTTCTAATATTCCTATTTTTTTCTGAGATTCTCCCAATTTTATTTGAGTAGCATCTAATTTTTGTTGAGTTTGCCCTAAATCTGTTTCTAACTGTTGAATTTTGGTTTGAGACTCAGATAATTTTATTTGAGTAGCGTCTAATTTTTGTTGAGTTTGTCCGAATTCTGTTTCTAACTGTTGAATTTTGGTTTGAGACTCAGATAATTTTATTTGAGTGCCATCTAATTTTTGTTGAGTTTGCCCGAATTCTGTTTCTAACTGTTGAAGTTTAGTTTGAGATGCTTGTAATTTAATTAAATTACCATCTAGTTGTTGTTGAGTTTGACCTAATTCTGTTTCTAATATTCCTATTTTTTGCTGAGATTCTTGTAACTTAATTTTGTTTCTATCTAGCTCGACTAAATTTTGCCCGAATTCTGTTTCCAGTCCTAGTAATTTTTTCTGAGATTCAGTTAGTTTGATCTGAGTACCGTCAAGTTGAACTAAAGTTTTACCTAGTTCTGTTTCTAGACTTAATATTTTGGCTAAAGCTTCTTGAAATCTTGTTGCTGAGTTACTGAGTTGTGCTTGAGTTTGTCCTAGAGTTATTTCTAATCTGATGACTTTCTTTTGAGAATCATCTAGTTTAGTTTTGGCACTTTCAAATTGTGCTTGAGTCTGTCCTAATTTTCTCTCTAATGTGGCAACTTTGGTTTGATATTCTTGTAATTTTGTTGCTTTGCCGTCCAGTAGTGCTTGGGTTTCTCCTATTTCTGTTTCTAATGCTTCTAATTTTTTAGCAGACTCTTTCAGCTTAATTTCTCTACTATCAAGTTGTTGCTGAGTTTCACCCAGTTCTTTTTCTAGACTATCTACTTTTTGCTGTGCTTCTCTAAAAAATTCTTGCCTTTTTTTGACATCTGTTTCTAATAGATTAATTTGTTTTTCTAAACCTCGAATATTCAACCAGTCTTGAAATTCCCAGAATTGGCAATCATTCTGGATATTTTTGATTAATTCTCCTCCTGAATCCCCACTTAAGCCAATTTTTTCTAGTTGTTGATAAACCTCTAACGTTTCTGGGAAATATTTTTCTATCAGACTAGGCTTACTGGTTTTAATAATATCCTTTACTAATAAAGATTCTTCAAAATTTCCTGGGGGAGGTGTTGGTAAGTCTAGTACGAATTTATCGTTAACTGCTTGAATAAAACCTTCAGGATTTTTACCAATACTATCAACCTTTGCTATTAAACATTGCTGAGAAAAATTCTGATAAAAATCTAAAATTCTTTCATTAAAATTCAGCCACATTTTCACTGCTATTTCTGGCTGTTCCAATAATTTTTCATCCGTAGCTCGTCGATAAAGAGAGTCTGCTACTTGCCACGGCGAACGATAGACAAAAATAAACTTGGCATCTGGTAATAAATCTAACCAAAAGTTTAAAAATAAAGTTGTTCTTGGGTCTTTCCATCCCCATTTTTTTTCAGCTCTAGCTTTTTTTTCTATATCTTGAGTTTCTTGACGGTTTTTTATTAATCGTTTAGCTGCTTTTAAATATTGTTTCTTCACAGGAATTTCTGTAATTTCTACATTACTGCCTAAATCATCCAAACCTTGGGAACCTAATATTCCTTTTTGCAGTTCCACAAATTCGATATCTTCAAAATGCCCCCTAACATTTCCATATTCCGGCCCCACTAATTTTTCTCCAATATTTACCCCTACACTCTGAAATAAAGAAGCTGTTAAAGAGGTTCCCGAACGGTGCATTCCCGTAATAATAAAAACTGTTGATTTCATCTAATTTTTCTCCTTTGTAAGCATTCAGCATTCAGCATTCAGCGGTCAGCGGTCAGTGGTCAGCTATCAGTTATGAGTTATTAAGTTATTATCGCACCGAACGAGGAATTTATACTTCTACTACTGCATATAATTTCATTTGATTTTTTTCCTGATGTAATTTTTCTCCTGACGTTAAGCAAAGTTGGCAAAATTTCCAGACACTAAATAATTAATAATTAATCAGCAATTACAGCAGTCAATCTGACAACTACTTCCCCAAAATTATGATGCATTTATACTTCTACTACTGCATATAATTTCATTTGATTTTTTTCCTGATGTAATTTTTCTCCTGACGTTAAGCAAAGTTGGCAAAATTCCAAGACACCATTACTTCCTGTTCTGCTGCTAGGGATCTTCTGTGTGTAATTACAGCATTTAATCTAACAACTACTTCTCCAGAATACTGAGGAATTTCTACTTCTACTACCGCATAATTAGTTTTGCCAAATATATGATTATGATTCAAGGGAATAGTTTTTTGTACTAACGTTTTTCCATCCTCACTTTTAACAATCTCAATTTCACATTCTATGGAATAAGCAGCAATAGGTTCTATTTTTGGATAAACTCGAAATATTTTTTGACCTTCAATTGGAAATTTAACTTCAGTCTGACACTTATGACTACCCGGTAGAATTTTTTCCACAAATTTCCAAGTTTCTCCACTATCAAAAAAAGGTAGCTCCTCAACTTCTGTTTTTACTTGCCTCTTTGTTTGGCTATCAGACAATATTTTATCCGACAAATTTTTAGTTTCTTCATTATCAGATATAAGTATTTTTTCCACTTCTATCTTTTTTCCTATTATTTCTTCCTTTGCATTTCCAACTTCTTCCTTCTTGCCAAAATTATTAACTTCTAACTTCTGACTTCTGACTTCTGACTTTATAAAAACTTCTTTCTTCCTAATTAAAGGTTGAGCAACTAAACCACCAGAAATTGGCTTTTGTAAAATATATAAATCCTGACCATTTGCCATAGTACTTTGAGGAAATCTTTGAATATGTTTGAACATAGAAAATATTTCCTGATAAGCTGCTGGTGTATGTACTGCTGCAACGGTATGTTGACCTTGACCGTCTGTTTCTCCTTGATGGTCTAAATACAAAAATAATCCTTCTTCTCCAATACTATACATTTCAGCTTGATGAGTATTTCCAGTGCGAAAAATATCATAAATTATCGGAAAAAACTGAGGTCCGTGAAGTGTCATAAATAATATTCCACCAGGGCGTAATACTCGATAAATATCCCAGGCCCAAAGATGTTGTAAATCTAAGCGTAGATGTGTAAATACTGAGACAGCATTAACTAGGTCAAACTGATTATTTTCAAAAGGTAATGGAGGTTGAATATTGTTATGTTTAACTGTGGCAAATTTGATATTTTCTTCACACCATTCAGCACATTCAGGAAAAACGTCACAGCCAAATAATTTTTGATTGGGCAAAAGTTCTGGTTTAAATGCCATTAAATAACGCCCTACTCCACAGCCAAAATCTAGAATATTCTCAAATTGATGAAAATCAAATCCTGCTTTTTGCAGATAATTTTTTACTGTATATTTGAGGTCATCGAATGAACTAAGAAAGGCTTTAACACTGGAGTTGCCACTAATTCTGAGTAACAGATGATTTGGTGGTAATAAGACAATAGAATTAACTGGAGAAATATTAACAACTCGCTCTAAATAGAAATTATTAATAATTTTGACCAAGATAACGTCATCTGGGGATAAATGTTCGCTGTTAATGCTACATGACCATTGATATTTTTTGGTTTTACTTTCGTATTCTAGCAAACAGCTTTTTACTTTTATTCCATTTACTAAAACAGCTACTTCTTCTACTTTTTCTTCAGTATTAATATCTGCTGCCCATCCTTCTATATAAATGTCTCCTGTGGATGTAACTTCGATACTTCTACAACCTCCATCAGGATGACAATGAAAGTTCAATAATTT
>NZ_CEZPJD010000004.1:0-41927 GCF_983059655.1 Okeania sp. | reverse complement strand
CAAGAGTAACTTTTGGCTGGCTATTCTAATGCACTATTTTAGATGAAACAGTCCAGTAGGGTGCGTTAGTATTACGTAACGCACCGAAATATTTGAGATAGATGGTGCGTTACATTTCATTAACGCACCTACTTCTTTTTCCTTCTTACCGAAAAATTGTGGTTTAAAGCCTCCCCTTTTAAGGGTATAATAAGCGGTCGCTCTTCGGAGCGCACCCGTTGGGTGGGATGGCGATCTTCGGAGCGGCTCTCTCAAGAGCAAGTCTCCTCGCCATATCCAATCGACCAAGAGAAGAACAACTTTCCTTTGAGTCAATCCTATCCGCTTAAAAGGAGAGGTAATTATTAATTATTAATTATTAATTATTAAACAGCAACCTTATTAGAAAAAGGGTCATGCTCTATGACAAATACATTAGAGTAAAGATTAGCAATAATTTGCTTACCTTGCTGTGTGAGAGACAAATATTTCAGAGCATTTTTTACATAAGGATGAACTCCTTGCCAGAAAAATTGCGGGTAATTATCACGCAGATCGCTAGGATTTTTATACCCTACTTTTTGATTAAAACCTGTTTCTTCAAATTCATAATATAAAGAACAAATTTTATTGAGGTAGCGGGGGTCACTTAACTGGCCAATTAAATCTGCTGCTCGTACTAAACCAGGATGATTAACAGTATCTTGATGATCTGATTCTTTCGGAACAGGAAAGCGCGTTAGCTCAATATTATGTTTAATTATTTCCACATCAATTAGTTTATGACCGCCAAATCGCTCATTAATAAATAATTTCGCCCGATCCACATGATAAGGTGTTAAACTAGCATCCGTACAACCTAATGGTAAATTAACCATTTCATCTCCCCTACCCGTAGCGTACCATCCTTTTTTGTCTTTCTGACAAACTCCTTTTACATATCCGATGTCATGGCAAACTAAGGAGATAATATAATGTAACCAATCTTCACAGGCAACTCCTCCTTCTCGAATATGTTTTCCCCGTAGAATTTCTTGGCCTACAAGAGTCACCAGAATTGTATGCTCTACGTTATGGTAAAGGGCATCACTATTGGCAATATTTTCTAGTGCCATATTTCCTGCCCAACCAATAATTTCTTCGTAATTAGACTTATAGCCACCGTAAGTACGACGGTAGCCATCTTTAATTTTTTCGACAAATGAATTAATTAATACTTCAGTGGCATTAAACATATTTTTTTCTTAAATTTGTTTTGATTGTTTTGTTTTGATTGTTTAGACTTTTTTAAATATTGTAGTTGTTTGAGTTATTGTTTGGTTTCTGATGTCATTTACTCTTTCTTAAATATTATAAATGGAGCTAAAGATAATGATACACAGAAACCAGAATCAGAGTCATTTTTATCTCCTTTTACTTTATGGTTTAAAGAAATCTCACAAAACTATAATTTTTCTTTACAATATAAATTAAGTGTTGAGTGGTTATGGAAATGGGTGAAAGTAAATTGAAAAACGGCATTATACCAGAAAATATACTAAAAAAGCAAGATAGCGATCGTCTAGACAACTATCATCAAGCCGAGACCTATAATATAGATACTCTGACTATCTATACTCAAACAGAGGAAGACAAAGAAATAATTAGTGATAAAGTCACATTACCTCCCCAGAAAAATAGAGTTAGATGGCAAGGATTAATTGTTGGTATTGGTATCGGTGTAGCTGCTAGTTTAGTAAGTATGCAGTTAGTCTCTGGACAAAAGGACAACTCTGGGAGCGAAACTATTCAGGAAAATTCCCCCACAGAAGCAGTTGAAAATAACTTGGCCCCTACGATGAGTGTCACTGTAGCGGCCGTAGAATTAGCAACAGTAGAACGTACCTTTGATGCAACAGGCGATGTTGTTGCTTTTGATTTGTTGCCAGTATTGCCACAGGCCAATGGGTTGCAAATTCAACAGGTATTGGTAGAAGAAGGAGACAAAGTTAATTTAGGTCAGGTGATGGCAATTTTAGATGACTCTGTTTTGAAATCGCAAATTAACCAGGCCAAATCTCAAGTAGAATCTGCTGACAGTCAAGTCAAACAAAGAAAAGCTGCTCACAGCAAGGCTAAGGTAGGGGTAGAGCAAGCAATTGCTGCCCGCGAACAGGCTGAGGCAGACCGCGATCAAATTAAAGCTGCTATTGCTCAGGCCAAAGCAGGTACAGATGAGGCGATCGCTGGTTTGAAACAAACAAAGGCAAGTCGGGATGATGCTGTTGCTGCGTTGAAACAAGCACAAGCAAGTCGTAATGATGCTGTTGCTGCATTGAAACAAGCACAAGCAAGTCGCAATGAAGCTCTGGCCTCTGTAGCTCAAACGGAAGCTAGATTAGCAGAAGCTAAAGCGAACGAAGAGCAAACTATGAGAGACTTTGAGCGATATCAAACCCTGAAGTCAGAGGGAGTCATTAGTGCTCAAGAATTAGAAACTCGTAGCACCGCTGTGAAAACTGCTACGGAAGGAGTGCGAGTTGCTGAGGCTAATATTAATAGTGCTAAAGCTAGAGTTGAAATTACTGATGCTAACCTCAGTAGTGCCAAAGCCAAAATTGATATTGCTGATGCTAATGTCAGTAGTGCTGAAGCCAAAGTTGATATTGCTAGCTCGAATGTTAGCAGTGCAGAAGCTAGAGTTGAAAGTGCAGAAGCAAATGTCAGTAGTGTTATGGCTCAACTACGCAGTGCAGAAGCAAATGTCAGTAGCGCAAGTGCTAATGTGACTAGTGCTCAGGCAGAAGTTGACAGTGCTTTATCCAATATTGATAGTGCTATCGCCAATGTTAATAGTGACAAAGCGCGTGTAGAAGAGAGACAAACTCAGCTAGCACAGACTTTAGTCCGCGCACCAGCAAATGGTATAGTGGCGGAACGAATAGCTCGCGTTGGTGATGTTACTTCTGGCGGTAAAATGTTGTTTTCTATTATTAAAGATAATCAATTAGAACTACAATTAAAAGTACCAGAAACTCAATTAGCGCAAGTTAAAGTTGGCAAGAAAGTTCAAATTAGTTCTGATGCTGATAGTCGGATAAAAATGTTAGGAACAGTCAGGGAAATAGCACCATTAGTTGACCAAGAAAGTCGCGAGGCTACAGTCAAAATTGACCTTCCTAAAAGTGATTTATTACGACCAGGAATGTTTTTGCGGGCAACAATTACAACAGCAAGTAATCAAGGGCTGAAAGTTCCGGCAAAAGCAGTATTACCTCAAGCAGATGGAAAATCTATTGTTTATGTTTTGGCAGAAAATAATCTAGTTAAAGCCGTGCCTATAGAAGTAGGAAAAATCCTAAGTAAAAATAGTGATTTAGCTAATGCTAAAATTGAAATTACAAAAGGTTTAAAATTAGGCGATCGGGTCGTTGTTGCCGGTGTAGGTTATCTTAAAGATGGAGATAAAGTCAAAGTAATTGAGTAAAATTAGTACATTTTGAATTTTGGATGAAATTTTCTAGTAATAAAAAAAGGTACTTACACATTAATTTATTTCCATATTTCCACCTTTTCTAAATAACTAGAATTCAACTAAAATAACGGCGTTGCTGAATCTAGGAATAAATTTTTGCCGAACAGCTCAAATCTATCTTTTTGATCCCTCTATATCTAAGCCTAAAATTCATCCTGAAAATATGCAACGCCAGAATAGTAATTGGCTATAAAAAGGTTTTTTAGTAGTTCTGTATATGTAGTGATATTTATAAATAAAGCTCTTTTACTGTTAGGAGCGTAACTACAAAAATCACTACTCGTACATCACTACTCACAAGTTAAACTCTGTCGCAGAACCCTCCCAGATACATTAGGCGTTCCCTTCCTAAAATCATACACAGTATCACTACCTTCGACTGTTTTACGCAAATCATTGCCAGTCCATATGTGTTTTCCGTTTCTAGATTTAGCATAATAATAGAAAGTAGCACTTCTAGCAGCAATGTTCGTCAATCCGCGAGAACTCAAATTAAACCAACCTCTGGTTATCTGGTCCCCATCTCTGTCTACATAGTTTATAGCAAAATCGACAGTATCGTAGCATTTGTTAACCAATTGAATTATATAGTTATTTGATTGTGCATTTAGTGATTGTGGAGCTGATGAAAATAAAAAGAATAAGCTCCCAGAGGAGATAATTAGACTTAAAAAGGAAGAAAATTTGGCCATACTGAGTAACCTTTTTTACATTTACCAAAAAATTGGGTTTAAAGCCTCGCCCATAAGCGGGCAACTTTTTAGTTGTTTTTTTTTAATAAAAATGTTATCATACTGTTAGTTCAGATAGGAATTATGAAAGCTAGATTTAAGTATCGTATCTATCCAACACCAGGACAAAAATACCGATTAGCAAAGCTATTTGGTTGTGTCCGTGTAGTTTGGAATGATAGTCTAGCTTGCTGCCAAAAAAAGTATACTTCAGGAGAAAAGAAACCCATTAATTCTGAGCTACAAAAGCTTTTTATTACTCAAGCTAAAAAGACTGAATACAGAGAATGCTTGTCAGATGTTTCTAACATACCATTGCAGCAATCATTGAATGATTTAAACCAGGCTTATCAAAACTTTTTTAAATCAACTCAAGGCAAGAGAAAAGGTAGACCTGTTAAACCTCCTAAATTTAAAAGTAGAAAGTCAAAGCAAACTGCTAGGTTTACAAAGGGAGGATTTAAAATTGGTCAACACAAAGTTTATTTGGCTAAGATTGGAAAGCTGAAAATAGTTTGGTCAAGAGAGTTACCTGCTCCTCCATCATCAGTAACAGTAATCAAAGATTCAGCTCATAGATATTTCTTGAGTTTTGTAGTAGAAATACAACCAGAAATCTTACCTCAAACTGATAATTCAGTAGGCATAGATTTAGGTATTAAAACCTTTGCTACATTTAGTGATGGTACAAAGGTTGATGCTCCTAAGCCACTGAAGAAACGAATTAAGAAATTAAGAAAGTTAAGTAAGTCATTATCTCATAAAACTAAAGGCTCTAAAAGGTATGAAAAAGCCAGGGTTAGAGTAGCTAAATTCCATGCCAAGCTGAAAGATACAAGGACAGATTTTCTACATAAATTATCTACTGAAATAATTCGTGAAAACCAAACAGTTGTTTTAGAAGATTTGTTTGCGAAGCATTCCGAAGGAAACGTTTCTGGTATGGTTAAGAACCGTAAATTATCCAGAGCGATATCCGATTTAGGATGGAGACAATTCAGAACATTCCTAGAAGGAAAAGCAGAAAAATATGGTCGTGATTTTAGAGTAATTAGTCGTTGGGAACCCACATCTCAAACCTGTTCATGCTGTGGGTTTAAAGGTGGAAAGTTAGACCTTCAGGTGCGAGAATGGGAGTGTCTAAACTGTGGCAGCAAACATGATAGAGACGAAAACGCAGCGATAAATATATTAGTCGCCGGAGGGCATTCGGAGACGAAAAACGGACGTGGAGGCAAGCGTCAGACTAGCGTCAAGGTAGCAGCAGCCAGTGTTAGCGGCAGCTATGCGAAGCAAAACGTCAACCCGCCGAGGAGTTACGGCTCGGTAGGAATCCCCGTGCCTAACAGCTGGGGAGGATGTCAAAGAGCTTATTGTCCTATTAAATAATTACTTCTTACTTTTAACTTTTGACTTTTAACTTTTGACTTAATTACTTCTTCCTTAAAATCATGTCATTTCATATCTCAGCTTGGTCAATCAAAAAACCAGTTCCTACCATCGTAATGTTTCTAATATTAACAATAGTAGGATTAATGTCATTTTTCCAACTAGGAATAGACAACACTCCTAACATCGATATTCCAGCAGTATCAATCACAGTAACTCAACAAGGAGCAGGCCCGACAGAACTAGAAACTCAAGTAACAAAAAAAGTAGAAGATGCTGTCGCCGGTTTAGGAAATATCGACCAGTTAACCTCAACAGTCACCGATGGAGTTTCCACAACAGTCATCTCCTTCGATCTGGGAATAGATAGCGATCGCGCAATTAATGATGTTCGTAACGCCGTCGCTCAAATTCGCCAAGATCTACCTTTAGATATCAACGATCCTATTGTCAAAAGATTAGAATTTATTGGTGGAGGTCCAATAATAACCTACGCCGTCACCTCAGACAAACGTTCAGTCGAAGAACTAAGCGAACTCGTTGACAAACAAATAAGTCGCACCATTCTTGGTGTTTCCGGTGTTGCCCAAATCAACCGTATTGGCGGAGTTGACCGAGAAATTCTCATCGAAATCAATCCAGATAGACTCGAAAGTCTTGGCATCACAGCCACTCAAGTAAATGACCAAATTCGCGCCTTCAACGCTAATATACCCGGTGGACGCTCTAAAGGTGGAGGCACAGAAAAAAGTATTCGTACCCTGGGTAGCGCTGACACAGTAGAAGCGTTGAAAGAATATCGAATTATCCTACCCTCTGGTGGAGCAGTACCACTTTCCAGTGTAGGTGAAGTTATTGATGGTTTTGGCGAAACTAGACAAACAGCTTGGTTAGTAGATAAAAATAGTGGGGATGAAACTCAGAATTTAGATCTAAATTTTGACCAAAACTCAAACAGACTTGGTAAACCAGTCGTTGCCTTTGGGGTACTCCGCAGTACAGGTACTACCCTTGTTACCGTAGAAAAAGGAGTGCGGGAACAAGTTGCCGAACTGGAAAAAACATTGCCAGAAGATATAGATTTAGAAATGATTTTCACCCTGGCAACAGATATTGAAGAATCTTATCAAGCATCGGTAGACGCTTTAGTTATTGGTTCAATTCTCACTGTTATAGTTGTGGGTGTCTTTTTGCGAGATTGGCGGCCGACTCTAGTTACGGCAGTAGCATTGCCATTATCAATTCTTCCCACCTTTTTAGTAATGCAAATGTTAGACTACACTCTCAATGGGATGACCTTGTTAGCACTAGCATTAGCAATGGGAAACTTGGTGGATGATGCAATCTGTATGATTGAGAATATTGACCAACATATTAATATGGGTAAAAAGCCATTCCAAGCTGCTTTGGATGCGTCAGCAGAAATTGGTTTAGCTGTGGTGGCAACCACCGCAACTATTGTGGCAGTGTTTTTACCTGTGGCGTTTATGGGTGGAATACCCGGTCAATTTTTCCAACCCTTCGGCGTAACTGTAGCAGTTTCTACTATGTTTTCTACATTGGTTGCTTGTACGATGACACCAATGTTAGGAGCGCGGTTGTTGAAAAGAAAACAACCTCAAGTTTCTCCCTTCTTAAAAAATAAAATAGGAACAAAAAATCATAAACAACCAAAAATTAGTCCCTACAATAACTTGCTAACTTGGGCACTGCGCCATAAAATTACTACTTTAATTATTGCTATAGCTTTCTTTATTGCTAGCTTGCAACTGGTGCCACTGCTCCCCAAAGGTTTAATGGGTTCTGAGGACAATGGTGTAAGTATAGTTAATATCGAATTGCCACCAGGTGCCACTTTAGCAGAAACTGAACAAGTGGCACAACAGGCAGTGCGGTTATTGCAGGAAAATCAGATTGTCACCAGTGTGTTTGCTGATGTCGGTAGTAGGGGCAATAGTGAAACTGTGAATAAAGGCAAGTTGTATGTGAATATATTACCGAGGCAAGAGCGGGAGATTTCCCAAAAAGAATTTGAACAACAGATGCGACCACTATTTCAGGATATTCCAGGGGCACGAATTAGTTTTGCTAGTGGGGGTACAGGAAGTAGCAGTAAGGATTTAAAAATTATTTTGAAGAGTGAAAATGCTGCTGCTTTGAAGCAGACGGCTGATGATTTGGAAGCGCAAATGCGAGGAATTTCGGGTTTGGTGGATGTGAGTTCGAGTGCGAGTTTGGTGAAACCAGAGATCTTGATTAAACCATTACCTGCTAGAGCTGGAGATTTAGGAGTTTCTGTACAGGCGATCGCTCGTACAGCTTCGTTAGCGACTTTGGGAGATAATGAGGCAAATTTGGCTAAGTTTGATTTGCCAGACCGTCAAATTCCGATTCGAGTGCAGTTGGCGGAGGAATTTAGAAATGACTTGGATGCAATTAAAAATTTGCGCATTCCTAGTCAAAATGGTGGGTTAGTGCCATTGTCCGCAGTAGCTGAGATTACTATTGGTAGTGGGCCTGCTGAAATTAATCGTTTTGATCGTTATCGCCAGGTTTCGTTGGAGGCAAACTTACAAGGAATTTCTTTAGGGGATGCGGTTACTAAGGTACAAGCATTGCCAGCAATGAGTCCACTGCCAGAGGGTGTTACCGAACAGTCTGACGGTAATGCCAAGATTATGATTGATGTATTTACTCGGTTTTTAGCTGCTTTAGGGTTTGCAGTGTTGTGTATTTATGCAATTCTCGTTTTGCTATACAATAATTTTCTTTATCCAATGGCAATTTTGATAGCGTTGCCGTTATCTATTGGGGGCGCTTTGTTGGGGTTATTGGTGATGCAGAAAGAGTTGGGTTTATTTGCTTTAATTGGAATAGTTTTGTTAATGGGGTTGGTAACTAAGAATGCAATTTTGTTGGTAGACTGTTCGTTGGCAAATGAGAAGGAAGGAATGTCTCAGTTTCAGGCAGTGCGGGAGGCAGGTATTTCGCGGTTGCGACCAATTTTGATGACTACGCTTTCTACTATTGCTGGAATGTTACCCATCGCCCTAGAATTAGGAGCAGGAGGAGCTACAAGAAGTCCCATGGCGATCGCTGTAATTGGTGGATTTTCGACTTCAACGTTGTTGACATTGGTTGTGGTGCCTGTGTGGTTTACTTATATTGATAATTTTATGCATTCACTACAGAAATTATTCCGGGGTAAGCAAACTCGCCCGCAGTTAGATGTTTCTGTTAATGGTAATGGGAAAAGTCCGAATGTATTGAAAAAGAATTCTATTACTACTAGGGGCTAATTTTGTCACATCTAAAATGATGTGCTACGAAGGATTGTTAAATGCTTTTGAAACCTTTCTTTCCTTTCTGCCTTCTACCTTCTACTCTCTGCTTTTAATAAGGATAGTAGGGGCAAATGGTCATTTGCTCCTACACATTTTTTATACTTTCATACCCATTCATTAATTTTAGGAAAAATTCCAATCGGAGCAGCACGCATTGCAGCACCACTTTTATCGCTTGTATAGCATTACGCAAATAGGTTAAGGCAATTATAGACGCTCAAACTTAGTCAGGGATTACTTCTAATATCATGTTCGGTTGAATACTTACACTTTGGAGGAAGGAAGGCAGAAGGCAGAAGGCAGGAGGCAGAAGGGAAAGAAAGGTTCAAGGCCAGAAGTTTTTTTTATAACTGATTATCCGAACATGATATAACTTCTAACTTCTGACTTCTGACTTCTGACTTGCGCGTAGCGCTATACCACCTATTTTTACTAAAAATTGTTGACCGAAAAATTTGGTTTTCAAGCCTCCTCTTTTAAAAGGATAAAAAAATAATCTTCCTTATTTTCAAGCCTCCTGATTCAGCAGGAGGTACTGATAACTGATAACTTATAACTGATAACTGATAACTGAAATGACCAGTTTTCACCCGTTTTAAAAAGCCATACAATTTACTAGCTTATTCTTCTCGTTCATATCTTTTAAAAGCTTCAACAAATTTATCAGATAAATTTTGTCGCGTCCAAAGTTGCTAATAAACTATCATTTCGGTAATAGCAATACTCATTTGAGTATCATCTGTATAGGAGTCAGGAACAAATCTATGTTTTAGATGTTTCACATAACTGAAAAGATTATTATGTGCTTTAATAAAATCCATTAGAGCTTTGTAGTAGGGATTTAGCCATAGATATAGATATTTAATGGGCTAGAGCAAGACTACAAACAAAAAAAAATTTATCACTTATTATCTGCACATGATATAAGTATTTTTTTTAGGATATTTTATCGGTAATTAATAGGTAATTTAGGTTCTAAATTTAGATTTTTTTTTAAATAAGGAATAGATAAAATGTCATATAGTGACTTTGATTTGAAAAAAGTAAAAGCTGAATTTAACTTGAAAATTATAGAAACAGAAGATTTATTTTCTCAAGTTGAACCTGTAGAGATTAGTAATTTATTAGCTGAAATGTTGAAGCAAAATGTACCTATTGCTTTAGCGATCGCTACGGAAAAGGCAAGTTCTGAACTGATAATTATTAATATTTTGCTGGAGATTAAGAGACAACTTCAAATCAGTTTTTTTTCGGGTATAGATTTCTCGGTCGATCGGGATAAGGGATTAAATGGATTTTGTGATTTTATTATTAGTCAATCTCCGGAACAATTATATTTAGATACTCCTGTTATTGTTCTTGTAGAGGCTAAAAATGAAAAGATAGTTGGTGGTTTAGGACAATGTATTGCAGAAATGGTTGGGGCTGAAATATATAATCAAAAAGATGGTAAGGATGTTCCTTTTATTTATGGTGTGGTTACGACAGGTCATGTCTGGAAATTTTTGAAATTGGAAAAGAATGTAGTTTTTATTGATGTAGAGAATTACTATATTAAAGATTCGAGAAAGATTATAGGAATTTTAGTGGAAATGGTTAGATCGATTAAGTTTTTGTGAGGGTGGCGATCGCTCTTTGAAGTATGAGTGAGATAGGAGCAATTGCCTGACTAATTTTCATCTTTTTTCTGACAAAAAGTAATAAATAGGGTTAGCCAAAATGATAAACTTACTATTAATACCAAAGATGCTAACCAGTAGATAGCATTTTTCCAAGTAAGGACTCCAACGACTTCCTTTTTTCAACTTTAACTTTTTGGCTTGTCCAGTAGTCATATCATATCCGGTTGAATAGTTATACTTTGGAGAATGGAAAGCAGAGGGCAGAAGGCATAAAGGGAAGAAAGGTTTAAAGGTAAAAGGTTTTTTATCACTGATTACCGGGACATGATATCGTAGAGATTTATCCTACACTTATCACTTAATTGATATGCACCCCCCAATATATCTTTAATTTCATGACTAATAATTGCTAAAAAAATTAGTGAATCTCGCTTATTTATAAATAGCTGAAGCGTTCAAAAAATATCAGATTATTTTTAGGAATTAGTCTCATATTTATGACTATTTTTCTTTCTGCATATCATCATTTTTTTGTTTTTTGTTATTTGCCTCATTATTTGCCTCTATTTCTGCTCTTGCATTTTCTTTTTCCTCCATTTTTTCTTGCCAATCATTCAATTGATTGAAAAGTTTTTGATTAATATTAAACACTGGTTTTTCAGACATTATTTTTACCTCATATTATCTATGAAAAAAATTAAAATATATAGATACTATTTTAACCAATATCTATTGATGGTAGCTATGAAATAGTTTTCCACAGGGGCAGTAAAATTCCTACTAAAGCACCTATCAATAAAATTATACTAGCTAAATAACTAATACCAAACCCTAAAATTCGCTTCTCTGCCGCCTGATAATAACCCCAGGCAAATAAAATTCGTCCCACTACCCAAACCGTGCCAATACCAGCACCCCATAGTGGGCTAATAAACAGAGAAAAAAGCCACAAAGACGGTAAAAATAAAATTATTTGTTCTACAGTATTTTGTTGTACTCTTAATACTCGTTCAAAATTTGGCTCTCCAGTCATTTGAGGAGGCATAATTTTGTATTGTGCTCTAGCTCTACCAACATTAATAATCACAACAAAATATATGAATAAAGATACAACTGTTATTAAACTCGGCCACAGAATTCCTTGTGTTTCTAGCATAGGGATCGCTTTTGAAAAATTATTTACTAGGGCAGCTCGATCCACATAATAGTTTTGATGTTTATTTTTGACAAGTAGGCTATAATTACAATTCTATTCTGAATCTTGTAATAGAAGTCAGAAGGAAGAAGGTGATTACCTATCTAGGACATAAGGAAGAATGTTGATTATTGATATTCTGTTGTTTCTGTTGCGAAATACTGCACAAACATATATTCCAGGCGTTGGTGAATTAGTGTATGATATTCATTTTAATTACTTAGGAGTCAACGCACTACTAACCCCCAGAGCTAATTCATTGTCACGAGAGAAAAAAGAAGTAGGGGAGTGGAGAGTAAAGTCAATTCATCGTCACGAGAGAAAAATTGTATCCTTTAAAATTTTGAAATTTCGTACATCTTAAACTATAGAAATCCTAAATAGGTTGCGACAAATCAAAAAGTAGATAAAAAAACTGAAACTCTTACCTGTTCCCTGTTCCCTCTCTTGGCAAGCATTCCCTTATGCCTAACGGCGACGCGAGGTCTGACCGCTATTCCTTAAAAAGCAGTAAGATTTTTGACACGAATAAAATAGGATTGCTATAGAATTAGTTAACCAAAAATATAGGGTTGTAAATATTCTCTGACAAAAAAGAATTAGCCCTGCCCCTAACCCCTCCCAAGAGGTGTCTGTAGGGAAGAAAGAAGAAGAAACAGGAGTAGAAGGAGAAAGTTTTTTGGTCGCGTAAACGGAACGAAGTTCTATCAAGCTCTTATCCGGACTATCATACCTCTTTTCACCAATGCTATATTCAATAATTCAAGAGTAGTAATGATAGTTACGATTCAAAAGTTTAAAGCTTAGACAACCCAGTATTTTTCCTTTTCTCCTAGATAACTAAAGCCTTCTTTACTCTCCCTTCTGCTTATAGTATACTTCCTGACAATAAAAATTTTATACCAACCAATATTACTACTTTTGCCAGAATATTATTTTTCAAAATATGACATTAGTCGTAATTCTTTAATTCTGGATTGTTCGTATTTATATCCAACTAAAAGCTTCTGTAATTATAATATCTTAGTAAACTTAACCATCTAAAAATCTACTTAATTCTTAGCTTCTTCATCAAATCTTTACATAAAGTTAAGTGATTTCAGAGTAGGATTTATAGTTAAAGGAGAATATAATTTTTATACTTTATTTGATTTATCAAGATTGCTTATGGATAGGACTAAGATTCTAATAGACAAAAATCGTCAACTAGAGTGACTATTACAAACTATCATCTTTATTTCACATTTTACCTAATTCATAACATATATTTTCAGGGAAGTATGGGCATCTAGCAGATTTTTATAGTATCTAAACTTACTATTATAATCTCAAAAATATAGGTCTAATAGCATTTTAAAAAAATACTTTAACAGTTCTTTATTCTGTTGGTAGGAGTTTTGAGATTAATACTGTAGCGACCTTTTTTGAATTTGGTATAACAACTCAGTTCAAAATGTAAGCATTTCCTGCGGAATGCTCTGCAAACAGCTATTAGCTGTCAGATAGCCTCCTGCACAGGAACTGCGGACTTCAACAACAATACTCTCTCATATAGGATAGTCTTAAATTAACAACTTACTTTAAGGGCAAGGGAGCCAACTTTTGTAGTAAGAGAATTAATAAAGCTTTGATCGTCAACTAAAAGAAATAACTGAATGCGAGGGCATCTCGCAGGGAAGTGCTGATCATGCATTTCCTCCCATAAGAGGCTGGTTGACTCTTTTTGCGTTTGCGTAGCATTCCATAGGGAAGCAGTCTGCAGAAAATGCTTACTTCAAAATAGTGATTTAACTCTTATTAAAATATCTATTATATTAATATATTAAGCCAAATATAATTATCGACGACCGCAAAAATCAGCTTTATTGAAGAGCAAGTTAAATTAACTGATAATTAATTTCACGGGGGATTTTTAAGAATGTCAAATTATAATTTAAGCTCTTTATCAAATAATCATAATCATCGTAAATCTACCAAACAAGAACAGCAACTTTATCAGCATTTACAAGACTTAGCTCGTCAACAAAACCCTGAAGAGTCAATTGGTAATTTCAGAGATCTATTTATTGATGCTTCTGGATACTTTATCCCTGAAATATGGCACGCAATGGAAACAATTATTGATGCCGATCCTGATGAAGAAGAATTTCATAACATTCTCAATAGAAGTTGCTATATCTTAATTAACCGTTGGTTACAAAACCCACAACTGCAAAAATCAATTCCAGAATTAGTAAATATATTCCAGGTAAAACCAAATAACTTACCTCCTTGTTGGACTTCTAAACGTGTACGCACTTTAATTCGCAGTTTTACAGAGACTGAAAAATATATTGCCTTACAACGTTTGGCTAAGATGTTTATCAGGGAAACTCAGGAAAATACAAAAATTGTAGACCGAAAATTAGAGAAATTAATCGATCGATATCCATATCTATATGAATGTTGTTTTCTTAATGATGAGAGTACTGATGAAGAACAACAAGAAATTAAAGTTATGAGACTAAAAAAACAGCAAAAATATGAAATAAATTTATCTAAATATATTACTTATCAAAAATTATCTAGGAAAAGCAATTATGTGGAAAATCCTACTTTAATGAAAAATGAAGAATTGAATGAAGCAGTTAAGTATTTTACAACAAAAATTCATGGTTATCAAACATTACGAGACCAAGCTAAACAGTTTAAAACTTTTTGTGATTTAACTTGTTCTTATCGTACCTTTAAAGATGGGCTATATGAATACTTGACTGATACAATCGCTCCTGGTTATAGTAAGTGTCAATTTAATCGTAAATTATATCATAAATTACAAAACACTTTGCCCGATCATAATACTCAAAAACCAAATGATTCTCTAATTTTAGGTACTTGCAAAAAAATGTTAGATTTTCTAGTTATTGAGAGTCTTGAACAGCCAAAACATTTTGTTTTTTATGACCTGATTAATAATCTTGGAGCAACAATAGTAATTGGTATGTTGTTGAAGATCGTATTATTTTGTCAACAAGCTAAACCTTATTTAGAGCAAAAGTTTTCTATTCTTTTTAATCATTATCAAGGAGCTACTGCTGGTAAAGTTTGGTGGTTAGTGAAGTCCATGGAAACTCTTAATGTTGCTTTTAGCACGAACTTAGGAGGGATAAAGCGATGTTGCTTTTAATTATTTATTCTGCCTCCTGGCAATATTTACAGCGCTTTTCACTTGAGTAGACCACAAAGTCAGCCATCTAGCCATCTATATGTGAAATTTGCAGCCCATCTAAAAACTGCTGTAAAGTTATAGTAATTTATTCTATTAATTCTAATAGTTATAAAAGGTTGTAAATTAGGGCTAGCGTATCTAGTTTTTTTGACAAATGACCAAGAAGTACGCTCCAGAAATGGGCACTGTGAGACATCTGATCTCAGGCTCTACAAACGCTATTTTCTAAGAATGCGATCGTGTCCGACCTTGATCGATAACTAATACGGGAGTATTTAAGGTTTGCTGAAAAAGTCTTTTTCCTCTTCGTAGTAGTCAGTAGTCAATAGACATCTCCGGAAAAGAGGCAGTAGGCAGCTTTGCTGTAGGCAGTAGAGGAAAAGAATTGATAATTTCTGTGCGATAATTGATTTAATTTTTTATTGTCGGAGATGTCTAATAGTCAGGAGAAATGCTGGATCGCAGAATATGTAGCTGGAATAGTAGACTGATACGCCTAACGCCTAAAATATTGCAACTGATCGCTCTTGGTATAATATCATATCCGGATAAGAGCGTGATGAAAAAACTTTTTCCTCTTCTTTCCTCCTAACTCCTGACTCCTCCCTTATTATTTATCACTATTCAACTGGACATGATATGAGAACTTCTTTAATTAAGTTCCTAACATTTGTAATTTATACAAACCAGCATAAAGACCTTCTTTTTGTAATAATTCTTCGTGAGTACCAGACTCAATTAACTCTCCTCGCTTCAACACAAAAACCCGATTAACATTTCTAATAGTCGAAAGTCTGTGAGCAATAATAATAGCTGTTCTTTCTGCTAAAAGTTTTTCTAATGCTGATTGAATTAAAGCTTCTGTTACCACATCTAAACTAGCAGTTGCTTCGTCAAGTACCAAAATTCTCGGTTTACGAATAGCAGCACGGGCAAATGCTAATAACTGCTTTTGACCACCAGAAAGATTTGCTCCTCTTTCTCTTAATTGAGTATTATATCCTTGGGGTAATTCTGCAATAAATTTATCTATATTTGTATTTTTTGCTGAAGCTTGAATTTCCTCTAATGAATAATCTTCTCCTAAAGTAATATTGCTTTTTACATCTCCAGCAAATAAAAAACCATCTTGTAAAATTACGCCAATATGTTTTCGTAATTCTGTTTGAGATAAGTCTTTTATATTAATTCCATCAACTAGAATTCTGCCTTTATTAACATCATATAAACGACAAAGTAAGCGAATTACAGAACTCTTTCCTGCACCAGTCGGCCCAACCAAAGCAACTTTTTCCCCTGGTTTAATAGTAAAGTTGAGATTTTTCAGAACATATTCATTTGGTTTATAGCCAAACCAGACATTTTCAAATCTAATTTCACCAATTTTGGAATTGTTAACTTGAAGAGTAGGTAATTTTTTAATTTCTCCTTCTGGGTCTAGAATTTCAACTTCTTCATTGAGAAGATTAATAATACGTTCCACTGCAGTTAAACCTGCTTGAATAGCTGTAAATTTTTCGGCAAATTGTCGCAGAGGATCGAATAAACGTTGAGCATATAAAATGAAGGAAGATAAAGTGCCAAAATCTATATTTCCTGCTAAAACAAATTTCCCTCCCAAGAATAATACTACAGCGATCGCAACTAAAGAAATCCATTCTAAAATACCAGAGATAGCTGAGTCATAAAAAATAGTTTTATCTAGTGCTTTTACATAATCGATATTATTAGTTCTAAATAATTCTGAGTTAAATTTTTCTCGGCGAAATAATTGTACTACTCCTATACCAATTAAGTTTTCTTGTAATTGAGCATTTAAACCAGAAAGTTCATCCCTGGCTTTGTAATTAGCTTGCCTATATTTTTGCTGAAAATAAATAATAATTGTTGTTACTGGTAACATCATTAATGTCAGGATTAAACCCAGTTGCCATTGCAAACTAAACATAGTAATAGCAATTATTAAAATCGAAAATAAATCGCTCACAATACCAATAGCACCTGTGGAAAATACATCTCCTAGAGCTTCAACATCACTGGTAAGACGAGTGATTAATTTTCCCACTGGAGTACTATCAAAAAATCTGACTCCTAAAGAAAGAACATGTTTAAATAAATCGTCTCTAATATCAGCAGTAATTTTTTGTCCAACTTTTTGTACTAAGAAGCCTTGTAAAGATTGAAATATTAGTCGTATAATAATAGTTGAAATTAACATAGCTCCTAAAATATTCAATCCTTGAGATAATGATATTTGTTGGATAAATGACCAGTTTTTTTCTCCTAAAATTAGAGAAATTGCTTGCCCGATTAATAGTGGTTGAATTGCACTGGAAATTGATAATGGTAACAATAAGATCAGTGAGGCAAATACTAATTTTTTGTGACCTAGACCATAGCCGATCATTCTTTTAATTAGTTGCCAGTCTGTTTTAGTATTATTTCTCTCTTTATTTCTATTGGCTTTCGGTGAGATGCTTCTCATAAATATTTTTTGCTTAAACTATAGTTAGTCCGATGTTTTTATAAGGTAGCATATTAGCTAAATATTCACAATTAATTGCTCATAAATAATTCTAATTATTATGGTTTAAATTGAAACAGAAAGATTAAAATTAAGACAATTTATCCTTAATGATTTAGATGAATTATGTAATCTGTATCATAATCCACAGGTAATGAAGTATGTGGGAAAAGGTATTCTAACTAGGGCAGAAACAAAAGCAAAAATATTGACTACGATCAAGAGTTGGGAAAAAAATAATTTTGGAATGTGGGCTGTAGTATATAAAAGAGATAATAAAATGATTGGTCGTTGCGGGCTTTGTTTTCTCGACAATACTCCAGAAATTGAGCTTGGCTACTTATTAAATCCTGCATATTGGTATCGAGGATTAGCAACAGAAGCAGCAAAAGCAAGTTTAAGATACGGATTTGAGGAGTTAAAGTTAGAGAAAATTGTAGCGATAGCTGACGCCACGCTCCGCGAACGCTCAACCTGAAAATATTGCCTCCCGATGAGTAATAGAAAAAGTAGGAATGAAATACGAAAAAGAGGCTAATTATTATCAAACTAACATGGTATACTATACTATCTTAAACAAAGAATATCGGTCTAATAGTTAGTTGTATGTTGTACTTATAAAATATTGAAAAAATGATGAGTAAATTGACTCTAATTATCGGTAACAAAAATTATTCTTCTTGGTCTTTACGAGCCTGGTTAGCTATGAAACAAGCAGGAGTAAAATTTACTGAAATTAAAATTCCTCTAGATACACATATTACCCACCAAGAAATTTTAAAATATTCTCCTACTGGTCTAGTACCAGTTTTGTTAGACGGGGATATTAAGATATGGGAATCTCTAGCAATTTGTGAATATGTAGCGGATAAATTTGCAAATTCTTTGTGGCCGAAAAATCATGAAGCACGAGCAGTAGCGCGGGCAATTAGTGCCGAGATGCACGCAGGATTCCCAAATTTACGCCAATATATGCCAATGGATTGTCGAGGTCGTTATCCAGAGGTAGGCATAATTCCAGAGGTGAGACCAGAAATTGAGAGGATCGGCAAAATGTGGCGAGAGTGTCGCGAAAAATTTGGAGCAGAAGGTGATATGCTGTTTGGTAAGTTTACAATTGCTGATGCTATGTATGCTCCGGTAGTCTCTCGCTTTGCTACTTATCATGTGAAACTCGAACCAGTGGCACAAGCTTATGCTGAAGCAGTTTGGGCATTAGCTGATATGCAAGAGTGGTTAGCAGCAGCAGAGGTTGAATCAGAGACTATTTTTGATTCAAAATTTTAACTGATACCAATGCACTTTAAAGATGTCATTTCAGTTATCAGTATCTCTACCTATTTGCGCAGCATGACCTAGGAAAGTCAGAGGCTTGAAATATTGAACTTTATTTTTTGGTCACAAATAGTTTCAAACTTTAAATGTTAAATAATTTCCTGAAATTACTGTAGCATCAAAGTTTTGATCTTAAGTATAGCACTACAATAATTGGGTGCGGACATTTTTCAATGCTAAAACCCTTTTACAATTTGCTATTCCCTATTCCCTAGCGCGTAGCGCTATAAAATCTTACTTTTGACTTTTGACTTTTGACTTATAACTTCCGTGAAATGGTATAATGAACCTTAAATTCATCAAATGCAAATTCTTTTAGTGGATGATGAGCCAGAGTTAACTTCTCCTCTAAGTCGTGCTTTGAATCGAGAGGGGTATAGTGTTGATGTTGCTGATAATGGAAAAATTGGTAGTCAGATGGCAAGTCAGGGTAACTATGATTTGCTGATTTTAGATTGGATGTTACCTCACAAAACAGGATTAGAAATTTGTCAGGAGTTACGATCGCGCCACGACTATACACCAGTTTTATTTCTTACTGCTAAAGATACGGTAGACGATCGCGTTACTGGATTAGATGCTGGAGCAGATGATTACTTAGTTAAACCTTTCGAGTTGCGAGAGTTATTAGCAAGAGTTCGGGCATTATTACGTCGTCCCCAAAACATGGAAACAAGCACAACTGAGCAACATCTACAAGTAGCAGATTTAGAGCTAGATATAGAAAATCAAGTGGCTTATCGCGGTGGACTGATAATTAATTTATCAGAAAAAGAATGTAAATTGCTGGCATATTTTATGATCCACCCCGGTCAACTTCTAACTCATCAGCAAATCTATGAATATTTGTGGGGAGAAGGAGAAAAACCAAGCAGTAACGTTTTAGCAGCACAAGTACGTTTATTGCGACGAAAAATAGAAGTAAATGGAGAGTTGCCACTTATTTATACTGTTTATCGAAAAGGTTATCGATTTGGAGAAATTCAAGAATTTAGAATTTAGAATTTAGAATTTAGAATTACCTCTTCTTATAAACTAAGAGGATTGGATAAGAGGATTTTTTTTCTTTTTTCTCCATGAATGGAGAGGCTTTATAACTGAATTTTTCGGTAATTGCGATCGCCGATCATCGAAATAATTATTGAAGAAGGCAGAAAGTCTAATTGCTTATGGATAGTCTTCGACACGCCACTCCGTGTCTTAGTAACCCCAAACAATTGACTTCTGACTTCCGTGAAACAGTATTACAAATCGCCACCCCGAAGTGCCAGTAGTACAATAACTACAGGGCCAGCAATGACAACCATGGCCAACATTGTTAACTGGGCAATAGTTTCAAAGTTAATGTTACTGAACAAATCTGTTAAAAACCCCATATTTCCCCTAAGAATAAATCAAATATATATTGAGCTGAAAAACCGTCTTTTATTCTACCAAGCCATCGCTAATTTAATTTAAGATACTTTACAAAACTCAATAATTTAGCTGAATCGGCAGCAAATTGAATGTTTTCGATGCCCATTCAATGCTACGAAACGAGAAGCCCACACTATAGCGCAAGCTTAGTGTTAGAGTATGTCACTCTGCTACAATCAGAAGGCCGTTAATCGATAACTATTGGCTAAAAAAAAATGGCTAGTTGGCGTTGTGTAAAAAATTGTGGTGCTTGTTGTTACTTAGACCCAACAGAGCGTCCAGAATTAGAAGAATATTTATCTACAGAAGAGCTAAAGCATTATATGAGTTTAGTAGGGGCAGATGGATGGTGTATTAATTACGATAGTTTAAAGCGAGAATGCCGTATTTACCCTGAAAGGCCCCGTTTTTGTCGAGTCCAACCAGATACCTTTAAAGAATTGTATGGTATTGAACCAGAAGAACTCAATGAATTTGCTATTGAATGTTGTCAGCAGCACATTGGAGATATGTACGGCGATCGGAGTCTAGAAATGTTGCGCTTTAATCATGCAGTGGGTATTTTCAATAATTAATAATTAACAATTAATAATTAATTCTTCGGTAAGTATTTGACATTCAAAGTGATTATCTGAAACAATAAACCAGATTGAAAAAATTTACATATATTCAATTTAGTAATTTATTATAGTTGCCAGTGAAATTTTTCCAGACCAGAGAAAATACAGATAAAACCCAAATAGATTTAGAACAAAAAGAAGTTTATCAGAACTTACCTTTACAAGTTAGTTCAGAAAAAGGTGAAATTTTACCCCCTACCAGTTCTCAATCAGAACCACAAGAAACAAAGGTACAAAAAACAGGAGCATGGGCAGTATTTGCCTCAACTTTTGTGACAATACTTTTAGCAGAAATTGGTGATAAAACTCAACTGACTACTTTATTAATGACTGCCGAATCTCAATCTCCTTGGATAGTATTTGCAGGTGCAGGTAGTGCTTTAGTAACTACAAGTTTATTGGGAGTATTGTTAGGGCAATGGTTAGCTAGTCACCTCTCTCCTAAAACTATAGAAAGGTCAGCAGGAATTATTTTATTACTAATATCTTTGACTTTAATTGTAGAAGTTTTTTATGAAAATTTTCCTGGTTGAAAAATCAGGAGTCAGGAGTCAGGAGTCAGGAGTCAGAATTAATAATATGGAAGTAAGAGGTTTAAAGTAAATTATTATTCTTCATTAGAAATAAGAGATATCTATTCCTACTTATAAAATTAAATTCTGACTTCTTTCTTGATAAAAGCTCGATTTTATATAAATATTCTTCTTCCTTCTTCCTTCTTCTTCCTTCTTCCTTCTTCCTTCTCACTTATTAACTAACTATGGATTGGCAACTTTTAGGTTTAAGTTTTATCGCAGTTTTTTTATCCGAATTAGGAGATAAAAGTCAATTAGCAGCGATCGCTCTTGGTGGGTCTTCAAAATTTCCCCAGGCGGTATTTTTTGGTACTGCATCTGCTCTATTATTAACTAGCTTTTTAGGAGTTTTAGTAGGGCAAGGAGTAGCAGAAATTTTACCAACAAATATAGTAAAGATTACTGCTGCAATTGGATTTGCAATTATGGGTATTCGTCTTTTATTCTCTGGTGAAGAGGAGCCAGAAGAATCTGAAAATAGTTAAGTTTAAATATAGCATTTCTCTGTTTAATAAGGTATATTTACAATCCCCCTAAATCCCCCTTAGAAAGGGGGACTTTGAAGACTCCCCCCTTTTTAAGGGGGGTTGGGGGGGATATAAAACTGTACCTTGTGGATTAAATAACTGCTATTGAAATAGGATTGTTATACATTATTTACTGCTGATGAATTTTTCTCAGACTTATCTATTTCTGAAATAGCTTTATCGTATCGATCGCGAAGTTCTGGAGATAAATCATCTGGTTCTATTATTGTCTCTTTAATTTTGGGTTTTTGTTGATTAGTTTCATAGTGAGGAGAACCAATTTTTGTCTTTGCTTCTCGCACAAATTTGATTTCTTCAGCTAAGTCAAAAGGGGAAACTTTTTGAGCTTCTCCTTCTCTCATAAATGCGCGACTTGCTGCTGCAATTACAACATTTAAAATATCACCTCCAGCAAGTTCTTCTGATTCATTTGCTAACCATTCTGGATTAACATCTTCTGTAGTTGGCACTTCTTTTGGCAATAGATATTTCCATAGTTTAATACGACATTCTTTGTCTGGTAATTCAAATTCAATATGTGCCAAAATTCGGCGCACAAATGCACCATCATAATTTTTTGCGAGGTTCGTGGCAAAAATTACAACTCCATCAAATTTATCTAGTTGAAGTAACATTACAGAACGACTAACATTAACTCCATGGTCAGAACTTTGAGTGACATTAGTTAATCTTTTTCCCAAGATAGAGTCAGCTTCATCAAAGAATAAAACTGAGTCAGTTTCTTTAGCTTTTTCAAAAGCTGCCGTGATATTTTTTGGCGTTTCACCCACATATTTAGACTCAATTTCTGCATAATTAACTTTGATAATTTTCTTGCCTAAAAAGTGAGCGATCGCTTCTGCACAAAAGGTTTTACCTGTACCTGGTAATCCAAATAAATTAATCGCGGTACGTTTACCACGGGGGTCAATACTTTTTAAGTTCCATTGGTGATATAAAATATCGTGATCTTTAATTCTATTTAGTGCTGTATCAATTCTATTTTTAACAGTTGAGGGAATTATTAGATTGTCTAAACTTTTCTGGGGTTCTTCTGGAATAAACATTTCCATTCTGTTTATTTCAGTTGTTTTTTCAGAGGAGTTATTAGCGGGAGTTTGTTCGGTAGGTTTGTTTGGAATTGTACTTTTTGTTTCCTCTGTATTTGCATTTGTATTTGTTTGTCTTTCCCATCCTGCGGGCATAAATTAATTCTCCTTATAATAATTTGCTAAATATTGAAAAATTAAGTAGTTAGTTAAAAATTTCAACTCTTAGAAACTTTTCCCAGGCAAAAACTAATTTCTTCTTAGTCAAGTAAATCCATAATATCGCGGTCAAAATATCCTCTCTCTTTAAGTTGCTTTTTAACATCTTCATCATCTATTTCACTCATCTCATATTCAGTTTCCGAGATGATAGTTTCCCCTGTTTTTTCAGTTTTAGCAAAAATTCTAGAACGTACAGTTCCAGCAATTGAATCTAGCTTAACCCAAGCATCCATTAAAGCACTTTTTTCCAAACCTTGTTGACGTAACCATTTAGCAACTGTTTCTCGTATATCATCCCATAATTGCATAACAATTAATGTTCCTACTGCTGCTGCTACTAACATACCTACTGCTACTAACCAACGCATAATATTTACTCTCCTAAATCTATTAGTTATTCCAAGGAAAATCCCAGGGACGAGTCACGATATTACTACCACTTCTGAGAAATTCATACCTAATTGTTTCTGGTAATTCATCCCATTTCCAATTCTTAGCAACGGCAAAAGATGTACCGTTACTGTAATCTAAACTTAGACGAATTTCTACATCATTAAAAGATGATAATTTCGTAAAAGTTAATCTAGCAGAATTAACGATTTCACGAATCCTAGCAATTATTGTAGGATTTGCTGAACCCCGAAAAGTTTGTAATATTTCCTGACTCGGTATGCCTAACTTTTCTGCTAATGATATGGCTAATCTTTCCTCAAACCAGCTATCAATATTCTTGCGATTTTCTGCTTCACTTTGTTTGGTTAAAAAATAGACACCTATTCCTACTCCTACAACTGCAACGATAGAAATAGTAAGCCAGTCAACTTTAATTTGAGTCATTTTTACTTACCTTAAATACTTAATTTTTTTGAGTCAAACATACTAGGCAACTAAGCAGACATATCCATTTGATCAATTTCATCATCACGTCTTTTAGTTACATCAATTTCACTTTCACTTTTTCCTTTACTGAGAAATTCTTTACGCACATCTTCAGGTAATTCATCCCAATCTACTTCTTTTTCTGTCTCGACTTGTCTCACCACTTTTTCACCAGATTCGAGAACTTTAATTATCAAAGATGTAACTCGTCTTATCCATTTGTTTGATGATTTTCTTTCTAGTTTTACTACTTGTTTTAGCAAATATTCACGCAACTTTTCCCATGCTTGGCGAATAGTTTTGCGGATAGGAGTAGCTACTTTATCTACAGCAATAAATGCTTCTTTGACTACACCTTCAATTAAAGGAATATTACGTTTAATCCAAGGAAAAAGACTATCTTGTGCCCATTCTAAAATTTGATTCCAAAATATTAATACTAAGGCTGATGAAACCCCTAAAGCAACTGCTATAGGAATTAAAAATGGAATTGGCATAATTTTTTACTCCTTTGGATAAAGTTTAAAAGTTAATTTTTTTTCTCCCTCGCGTAACCACTCTGAACGTACATCTTCAGGTAGACTATCCCGCTTTAATTCCTGTTCTATTCTTGTTACTATTGGTTTGTTTCCTTTAATGTAATAGATTTCTGTTTGACGATTGTAAGTTTGAACGGTTGGTAGTTCAGGTTCATAATTTACTTTAGGTTCATAATGCACTTTAATAGTTAAAATTAATGCTTTTGCAGTTTCGAGAAGTTTCTGGTTAATTTCTACTCCTTCTTTTAATAGTCTTTCGTCAAATTCTCTGCAAAGTTTATGGGTAATTCCTAAACATACACGTTCTGGTTGATGTAGGTTTTCTTGAAGAAATTTAGCAATGCTTTTATAAACTTCCCGTTTGTTAGGATTATCATTGTCTGGCTCAATTTCTAAAATATCAAAAATATCGTTAACAGCATTTTTCACTTCTGGGGGTAACTCTTGTTGCTGTAGATATTTTAAAATTAGAGATAATTTATCTCGAAGTAATCTAAATAATTCCTTTTTCATAAATCAACTTAGTGACTTAATGTTTGCTTTTCTTAAATTGCAGCATAAATTTTTTCTACTGTCAGTCGGGAATAGTTGGCATAAGTAGGGAGTTTAATGATTGAAAAATCTCCTTTTCGTCATTAAATTTGATTAAAAAAATTTTTGTGTAGGATAATGTCGGACTACAATATACAAAACTTTCCTACTTACCTTATCTATGGATATCCAAGAAATATTAAATTTAGCTGACCATCTCATCTTTAATCAAACAGGAAAACATTTAGATGACCTCCAACAAGTAATATTGCGAGGTACTTTTCAAGGTAAAAAGTATTCAGAAATAGCTCAAGAATTTCAATGCACTAACGGTCATGTTAGAGATGTCGCTTCAGAATTATGGAAAACTTTTTCAGAGACTTTCGGAGAACAAGTAAATAAATCTAATCTACGCACTGCATTTGATAGATGGCAGTTCTCAATACAACATATAGAAAAAGATTTTGTAGGAACTAACTATATAAATTTTTGCCATGAAACTTCCCCCTCCTCGGAAACTATAAACCCTGAAAATTTGACTCAACCAAATATCAACAAACCCCAGACTATTCCTCGACCAAAAATAGACCTCTCAGACGCACCAGACCATAAAAAATTCTACGGTCGAACTCAGAAAATAAAAACCCTGAAAAAGTGGATTATCCAAGAACAAAAAAAATAGTGATGCTTCACGGAATGAATGGTATTGGCAAAACAACATTAGCTCTTCAACTCATCAAAAATATTCAAAATAAATTCGACTATATAATTTGGCAAAGTCTCCGAGACTCCCCATCACTCAAAACAATTCAAACCCGACTAATTCAATTTATCTCCAACCAAAATTCCCCTCTCGAAACCTCCGAAAATTCCCATCTTTTAGAAAATTTGAGAAAGTACCGTTGCCTCATAATATTAGATGACATCCAAACAATATTTAGTAGTGGCAAACTAGCAAGTTATTACGCTCCAGAACATGAAAACTACAGCCAATTTTTCCACCTTATCGCCGAACTCTCCCATCAGAGTTGTTGCCTAATAATTAGCAGAGAAAAACTCAGAGGAATTAGTACAGGTAAAAATAAATCTGTTAGTTCATTACACCTCAAAGGTTTAGATGAAGAAGCAGCTACAAAAATTCTTAAAGACCAAGACTTACAAGTAGACGAAAAATGGCAAAAATTGATTGACTTTTATCAAGGCAACCCGACTTGGTTAAATATAATTGCCACTACTATTAATGATTTATTCAGTGGAAGTGTCTCAGAATTATTTCAATATGACCCTCTATTTTTAGATGCAGAAATCAAAGAATTATTACATCAGGAGTTTGCCCGTTTATCAGAATTAGAAAAACAAGTAATCTCTCACTTAGCAACCAAAACCGAAGCAATAGCTATTGCAAATTTATTAGATAATTTACAAATACCACTTTCAGATTTATTGAATATTGTTAAATCTTTGCAGCGACGTTCCCTAATAGAAAAACAAGAAAATAATTTTACTCTTTTACCTTTGCTGAAGCAGTATGTCATATCGAATGAAGTCAGAATTTAGGTAAGCATTCAGCTATTAGCTGTCAGCTATCAGCAATAAGACTCTCTCAGATTGTGTTTATTAACAAAGCTTTTTCGTCAACTCAAAGCAATAGCTGTTTGCGTAGCATCCCGTAGGGAAATGCTGACGGCTGACGGCTGAATGTTTACTAAAAAATAGATATAATCAATGAATTAAGAAAAAAAATTCCATTGAGGTAAAATGGTTATGTTAACCTCTGTTAAATCATCCAAACAAATTAGTCTAGAAGAATTTTTATAATTGCCAGAAACAAAACCAGCAAGAGAATATATTAACAATAAAATTTATCAAAAACCAATGCCAGAAGGAGAACATAGCAGAATTCAATTTTGTTTATCATCAGCTATTAGTCAAGCAGGTGAACCACAAAAATTAGCAATGCCATTCTCAGAATTAAGATGTACTTTTAACGGACGTTCCATAGTTCCAGATATTTAAGTTTTTGCATGGCAACGTATTCCGAGAAAAGCCAATGGTAGAATCGAAAATAAATTTGAAATAACACCAGATTGAGTAATAGAAATTCTCTCGCCAGACCAAGGTACTAATCAATTAATTAATAAAATTCTTTTCTGTCTAAATAATGGTACTCAGTTGGGTTGGTTAATAGATCATGAAGATGAATCTGTGCTGATTTTTCAACCTAAGCAGCAACCAGAAGTTAGATATGATTCTGATAGTTTACCTATCCTCAATTTATTAACAGATTGGCAATTATCTGTTGCAGATTTATTTGGTTGATTATATTAGATTTATGAAGGAAGAAGAAAGAAGGAAGAAGGAAGAAATAAAAATATTGTTTTATCTGAGTATGCTACTAGCGAGCAAGATGCTCGCACTACAAAGGTTTGAATGTTAATACTTGCTTGTATCTCATCATAGTTGGAATCTACTTTAGATATCTCCAATAATAATGAATAAAATCAATTATAGTACATAAATTATCAATTATTTTCCCCTGCTCCCTACTCCCTCTACCTCTTACTAACTAACAAAACTGGTTAATATTCCTAAAATTTGCGGCAAGTTTTTGATAGAATATTCCTCTAAATCTAATATTAGAGTTTGAGCTTCTAATTCTAAAAATTGCCAAGCTGTTCCTGTGGTGATAGCCCCATAAATTTTACGAATTTCATTCCCTTTATTTTGATTAAAAATCTGGGCAGCAACCATTTCGGCAATACATTGACCAAAGCCAGATTTAATATTATCATTCTTAGCCTCTACAAGAGTAACTATTGGTGCATAAAAATATATGTTGTCTTTTAGAAGTGTAGAGTGAGCAAATATTAACTTAATTGAGATTAATTTTAGAGGATATCTGAAAAGTTTTTTGATACTCAATTTGGCTCCCCTAGCCTCCCAAATTTAGGGGGAACAATAGTCAATTTGCTTCTAAAAAGTCCCCAAAAATTGGGGGATTTAGGAGGCTTGGATGTAGCAAATAGAACTTCTCAGACAACCTCTTATCTCAACCAAAATTCACCCACCTTACTTTTTTCACCTACAACTCATTAGTTTTTTTGTTGATAACACCAACCAAGTAAAGTACCGCCAACAACTAATTTAATTACTTCTAATAACCAGTAACCGCCGTGCATTTGATTCATGGTTACAGGAAGTTCTTTCACTGATTCAAACAGATTTAGATTTATGCCCAAAGCACTCATTTGAGGAGTTAAACCGTAAGTATCAATTAGAGCGATCGCCAACAATGCTATAGAAAAAATAATTGCTGTTTTAGTATTTTTAATTAAATTATTTGGCGTAGCACTTAATACTAATAAACCTGTTAAACCTAAGCTTGCACAAATTAATTCAACTCGGTTAAATAAGGAAAACATTATTGAGCCTGCTGCTGTAAAATCTGATGTATTCATCATGCCAGAAG
This sequence comes from Okeania sp., assembly GCF_983059655.1. NCBI lineage: Bacteria > Bacillati > Cyanobacteriota > Cyanophyceae > Oscillatoriales > Microcoleaceae > Okeania > Okeania sp. The sequence goes on along the minus strand of NZ_CEZPJD010000004.1, from coordinate 13,259 downwards.
CATACATACTAGGCATAATTACCCCATCTAAAATTATGCAGGCGCTTAACCAGAAGCCTAAAGTTAAACAAACTATTGTTTGCCAACGTTTTTGATTAGATTCCAGATTTGGAGAAATAGTTGCCATATATTTTTACCTATTTAGATTTAATATCTGGTGAGTTACTTTCAGCTTAACTAAAATTTGCCTCAATTAGTATTAAGTATTTTTACAATCTGATCTTTAATAAGAAATGTAAAAATCACTAAAAATTCCTCAACAAAAAATCTAAGTTGGTAATTTAAGTATTAAAATCTCAAATGTCTTGAACTAGGAAATAGAGATTAAGGAATTATTTTTACATTCCAAAATTAAAGCATATTAGCTTAAGTTTATATTTTCCCTTATGGGTTTAATACCCCACCGTCTATACGGTGTTCAAAATTGTTTGGGGTGAGAATTCCCATACAATTTTCCCTTCTGCATTCTTCAAATTTTATCTAAATACTTAAACCAAGTAAAATACAATCCAATCGACAAAACAATAAATATTAATAATAAAATACCAAAATTATCCCACTGCTTCATCATCAACATAATTCCCATCAAAAATAAAACCAACTGCCAAGGAGTAGCAATCAAAGCTGCCATAATATCTCGTTGATTTTCTGCCTGAATTTTTGCCTGAATATTAGTTGGTAAGTTTTTCCTCACTACTCCCCAAAAACCAAAAGGTCTGGTCACACGATAAAAATTATTAATTGTTTCTAAGTTAGTTGCTGGAGTCAAGAATGTCCCCAAAATACATCCAACAAAAGAACAAATACTCGGCACTAAAAATAAAATATATTCCTGAATTTGGGAATTATTCACCACAGGTAAAATTACTCCTTTTGTCAAAATAGCAGCAATCAAACCCGCTCCAGTACCAATGGCAAACCCATAACCATTAAATCTCCACCAATACCATCTCAATACTAAAGGAATAAACAGCCCAGTTCCTAAGCCTAAAGTTAGCCATCCCCAGATATCATTAATATTCGTAATATTAAAACTAAAAATTAACCCTAAACCAACAATCACAATAGACGCTAAACGACCTTGATTAACTAATTGTTGATTAGAAGCTTCAGGTTGAAGATAAGCTTGATAAATATCCTTAACCCAATATGCAGCACTAGAATTAATAATAGAATCAAAAGTTGACATTGCTGCTGCAATAAAACAAGCAATTAATAAACCCTTAATTCCTACAGGAATATATTCCGCAATTACAGTAGGTAAAACTAATTCAGGGTCAGAAATTACCTGATTTTTCAGACCATAATCTATTCCTAATACTGCAAAAGCTGTAACTAGAGGCCATCGAAAAGATAACAAAAAAATCCAGAATAAAGAAAGTAATCCAGCCTCGCGATCGCTCTTCGCAGCAAAGTAACGTTGAGCTACATAACCACCCCCACCAGCAGCACCTTCGAGAAATACTTTAAAAGTATAAAATAACATTACTCCGCCAAACAAATTAAAAATACTATAATCCCCTGGCAAATCAATAGTTATTGGTGGAGTAATACTACTCCATTCTGCTAAACTCCATTGCTGTAATTGTTCCGTACCAGGAATGGAAATTGAAAAAGTCTCTGGTAGATTTTCAGTTTGAAAAGCCATAAAACAGATATATAAAATTGCTACAAAAATCAATATTCCTTGAAAAATATCTGTCAAAACTACTCCATAAAAACCACTAACAGCAGTATAAATCAAAGCCAATAAAATCAGTAAAATTCCAGCAATTCCATCATCAATACCAAAAAAATTTCCTAAAAATTTGCCACCTCCAACAGCAAAATAACTAATAGAAGCAATAGCAAAAATAATATTAGCAACTGCACTAATAATTCTGGCAATATTTCCTTCTCTACCCATACCAAAACGTAACTGCATCCATTCTGCAACAGTCATTACTTGAGCGCGACGATTCCACTTCCCAATAAATGTCATTAAACACCCTAAATATAATACTATTCCACCTCTAATTTCAATAAAAAATCCCTTAGTTCCTAAAGCATAAACTAAAGCAGTTAATATCATAGTACCGGCAAGGTCAGTATTAGAAGCCATACCAGAAGCACCCAAAACCCACCAAGGCAAATTCCGATTTCCGAGAAAGTAAGACTCTATTCCTGTGGAAGCTTTTCTTTGTAGAAAAAAACCAAAAAACAGAATAAATACCAAGTAAATTATTACAACTATATAATCAATTATTTCCATGAAAATTAATTTCTAAATCAATTATTTCAATTATCATCGATCATTTTATATCAAAGATAGCACTATAGAAATTATCATAATAATTATGATAGAGCCGACAAAATAAACTATGTGTTGATTCTGTTTTTCTATTTTTGTAGATAACATTAATCGATAATCTTGTAAAAGTATAAAAATAGGCTGATAAATCTGTTTTTTTGCTAAAAGATAAATTGCCAGAATCAGCATTTTTTTTTCACTAATTACATCGCTAATTATTAATTTTTTTTTCATCAATACAGTATCTACCCAAAATTTTCCTTCGGAATAGAAACCTGATTCTCGAATTATCTTATACCCTCTATTGCTATAAAATAGCATAGCTGTTAAGGAAGAATTAACATAGATAAATTTATGCTTTTTATGGATAGCAATTTTTTCTAGAGTTTCCAATAATTTTGTACCAATACCTTGACGTGTAAATTTTGGAGAAACAAAAAGACCATGAATTTCATATTTATTAACATTAATAGAGCTAAAACCAACAATTTGTTCATTATAAGTTGCCAAAAAAACTGCCTCGCTTTTGAATCTTAATCGTGCTTGTCCTCTGACTAAAGATTCTATTTGTGACGCTTTATAATCTTGAACACATAAAATTCTTAAAGACTCTGTTTGTAGATCAATTATTTTTTCTTTTTCTTCAATTTTAGCCAAACGAATTGAAATTTTCATTCTGATTTTCTACTTACAGGCTTTTTTCATATTAAGTTAAGTAGGCACAAATAAACCTCACTATGTAACATAAAGATAAACCAGTTATAGAAATTCCCATACTTATAAGGTACAAAGTTTTAGGTTTGAGGGAACACGGAATAAAAAGACAAAAAAAAACCATACCTCACGACTTTGGGAAACGCTATAAAACCTTTGATATTGCTTCCTTCAACTACATTCCAGTTGCAATGGCATAGTGATATTTAATTACACCAGGCTACTTAATCAATCTTACTAATTTTCAGAATTAATACGATTCATTTCCCAAGTAGTATAAGTACCAATTGGACTCCAAAATGTATAAGGTAATAATAATATTCCAGCCCAACTATTAATTTGCCAAACAGTCAAAATTAGTATCAGACTTAATACAAAACCCGTTCCTCCAATAATTGTTCCTACCTTCAAATTTTGCATCCAAAACATCACAGGTGTATAGGCTATTGTCACAATTTCTAACAATAAATATAGTGTCATTAATAGCCAAGTTTTTTGAGTTCCTGGCTCCTGTTCCCAGATAATATATGCAGACCAAGCAGCACAAATAAAAATTATCGTCCAAATGATGGGAATTGCTCTTTCAAAAGTTAACCAATGAGGCCGTTGTAGATGTCTAAACCATTGGACACCTCTAGAAGGCGTGAAAATGCTACTACTAAATGCAATTAAGAAAGTAACCGCACCAATTATCATCCAAGATTTAATCATTTCTTTTTATATAGTGTTTTGATATTCTTATTTGATATGTAAATATAAATTGAAGTTTTTTATTAGAAAAAAAGCATACTGATGCAAGTATCTTAGATTCTCCTCATACTTGCTACTATTTAATTCTATTTTCCCTTATTTACCGAAAAATTGTGGTTTAAAGCCTCCCCTTTTGAGGGGATAATAGAGAACAATTTTTCCTTTGAGCCAATCCTCTTCTTTTCAAAGAGAGTTCATTAATGGATAATGGATAATTGATTATTACCTCTGGTTAAAACCGAGAGGATTGAATATCAGGAGATATTATTTCTTTTTTTCCATTAAAAGGGGAGGCTTTAAACCTGAATTATTTAATTATTAATTGTTGAATATTCCCTAAATTATCAATTATTTCTCCTTTATTGCCCATTACCAAAAAATGAGGTCCAAAGCCTTCCCTTTTAAGGAAACGAAAAAATATTCAATTCAGTCTTTTCAAGCCTCCGACTTTAGTCAGAGGTACTGATAACTGATAACTGAAATGACCTACTGCCTTTTTTTAATGTCTATTTGCATAAACCCTAAATCATTCATCATAATTTGATTGTGTTCAACTCCCTCAAAGTCTGAAATACTTCATAAATTGAAGGAGATTGTTATCTTGAATAAGATTGCTATATTTATGATCATAACAATCTATTTCTACTCTACTATTTATGAGAAGTATTAGGTTGAACAAAAAATTAAATTAAGTTCAAAAAACTCTGATGTAAAACCCACCCCAATAACAGCAAACTATTGCTAAAAAAATCAATTAACCAAGTCGATGATTTTGTTCTAGTTCCATACTAGATTCATCGTCTTTATCTTGAGGAACAAGAAAATTACCATTTTGAGGCTGTAAAACAGCTTTAATTGTTTTCAGGAAACGATTTGATGAAACTTTGCCATTAAGTCTTTGACGTTCTTTTACCTTTTTAACAAGATGTCGCATTACAGATAGATCTAATTCATCTATAAAATGGTCAGCTATTTTTTCTCCCATTAAATCAATTGCTTCAGAATACTGTTTTTTTAACATTTCTATGGCTGCATACTCTTCATTATTAATTTCCTCTGAATTATTATTTATTGCATCATAATCATTACAAACAAAATTTTCTGTAGTTTTGTCTGTTTGTGCCGAATTACTTACATTTGTATCAATATGATTTTCCATCATATTTTTATCATTTTCCTGAGTAAATTGTTGTGGTGAAATTTGACGACGATCTATAAAACTTTGATAATCAATAATACTCATGCCAAGATTATAAATATGATGATGTACATGATCTATTAAATCTACTTCATCTGGATTGTAATAACCACGACTATTGTCAATACCATGTAATTGTGTCCAACGTTTTAAAGTTATTTCATCGTCTAAATTGTATCTCTCTAACATTTGACTGGTAGTTAGATCGCTTTGTGGTGTTACTTTAAAATCACTCATTAATTAATTCTCCTTAAAATTATTTAATTTGTGTATATTGAGATTTTATATTAACATCAAACTGTAAATTTAAACTAATCATAGCTGGATGACAACAAAAAAAATTAATTAGTGTAATAACACTCTATCAAGACTGTTGAAAATCATAATTAAGCTTAATTAATTTATCAGATTAATTTCAGATAATAAAGTATAGAGCCTCACATAGATCGCTAAGGAATAAGATAAGTATTTCCTGCGGAATACTGCGCAAATGGCTAACTCGCCGTCAGCTGTAGGTTTTTTATCTTTGCTTATGTTAATAATAATCCCTTTGGCAAAGACAATTATATTCTGTCTGTTGGAATACCCACAAGAAAAAATTTAGGAAATAGTCAGTAGGGAAAAAGGGAAAGAGTGAAAAATATTCTCGCTTCGAAAGCTATAGCAATCCTATTTTCTGGAGTTTAGACTATAGCAAAATATCCCAAGATTGTTTTGGGTGAAAAAAGAAGGTAAATTAAGCAAAATTTGAGTCTAAGTTTTCAGATTTTTTGCTTTTTTTGTGGGACTTTTTCGTTTTTTTACTACAGGATAACGGGTTCTTTTGCTTCTGATTTTACCTGTTTTCCAACCAGTGGATTTTCCATGGAGTTTGGGAATTTTAGCAGGGGTTCCAATCTCAACCAAAAGTCCGAACATTGATTATACTACCCTTCCAGGGCTTAAATTTTTCTGAGGCTTATGCCAAGGAAGATGATGTTCTTCAACTATATCTCTAGACAGCCATAATTGCCAAGTTAGTAATGGCATTAAATCACTCCTATCTTTCACATTGATGAGGTTTACTGAGTGCAGGTAATGTCCAATGTAATCTTTGCTCGATCAATCTATACCAATGGTCAACAGCGCGAAGCGTCTTAAATATTTTTTCAGTGAGTAATTCTAGGGGGAGTAAATCTAGTTTATATCTACCCATAAAAACTAACCATAAAGGTCTTTGAAGTAGCCCTTTTTTATTAGTTTTAAGCCTCTCAACTAAAATCAGGGTCATCGGAACTGATGCGGATGAGCGAAAATGTAACTCAGACCATTTTCTGACGCGTGATTTTACCTAGTTTATCCTCATCTAATTCCACTGTTTCTGTTGCATTCCACCAAGTAGATTTCTCCTGAAGTTTAAATTTATCCCCATGTTTTCTTGGTCGTCCTCGACCACTATATTTTCCAGGGTCACCATATAAACAGCAATTTGAGCGAATTCTGATCAAACAATCTACTTCGATATCTACTGTTTGATTAGCCCAAGAACCATTACCATATTCACTATAAGCGTAAAGCTAAAATGGGAAATTTTGTACTTTTTCTTACTTATTTTAATTGCCAAGTAGCTTTATTAATTGGTGTTTCAAAACTACTGATTCTTTCATGTCTTAATGGTAATGCCTAACTTCCTTGTTCTTCTGGAATCCAAGCTATGGTGCTATAGATATGCCCCTCAGTTACTTTTTGAAAGTTATTAGGTGAATGATGATAAACTCGGTCTTTTAAAGTAAGAGAATCTAATAAGCGGATAAGCGGTATGATCTATAGCAAGAGTAACATATGAACCATCAGTTCCAGGAATTTATTGGATGTATCTATTCATTAATTTGGAGCGGTTTGGACGACAATCTTGTAAGGATTTATAGGTAGAATACCATTGTCTTTTAAACAAAGGTGAAAGAGAAAAATCAGCCAATAAATTGGCTGTTCTAGTGGTTAAAAATGCATCCATTTAGACATAATTTTTAGCCTTTTTTTTTGGTGGATTTTTTTTTAATTGGTATATTGTATAGATAGTTTTTATAGATGAGTTGTAGATGTTAGCCTATAATTTTTTCCTATCAAAAACTTTCTTGATTCATTCTCACTATTCTTACAATCTCTCAAAATTTGAATTTTCTGTTCATAATCCATGGAAATGCTTTAGCATCATCTATAATTAAAATTCAAGTCTTTTACTGCCAGTAAGGATTACTATGCCTGTATACGATTATTTTTGTCCAACTAATCAGCAAAAACTAGAAGTTTGGCACAGTATAAATGAAAATATTACAACTTGGGGCCAGTTATGCAAATTAGCTAAATGCGATATGGGTGATACCCCAGAAGACACTCCTGTTAAACGTATGATTAGTGCCCCTAGAGTAATAGTAGAAACAGGTATAAGTGATTTAAAAAGTCAAGGATTTAGTAAATTAGTAAAAAGAGACCAAGGAATCTATGAAAATTTAACAGCAACAGGTGATGAAAGTCGCATAGTCAATATCAACGACCATAGTACCTATCCAAATTTTAAGCAAAAACTAGGAGACTAATATATAACAAAAAAGCTTTCTAATTTTTGATTCCAATAATTTTATCCAAAAATAAAAATTAGAAAATCATGGTTTATTAAATCAACAAGCTGCTGCTATTATAAAAATTTTGATAGTTGCTGAACATTCATACATAGTAATTCCCAAAAACCGTGAGGTACAAAATTAGTAATTTTTAGGGAGTAGGGAGCATTAATTAGAGAAACAAGGAATAAAAGATCGGAAAAACTACTGTACCTCAGTAAATTTATCGGCACTATATAGTGTTCTTATTTGAGATGTATAGTAATTCTGAAAAAGTAAGAAACCCTTGTCTCAATCTTAACTGGAATGACTATAAATCTAGATTGAGCTAGAATTGATGTTTTTTATAAAAAAAGCGCGCCGATCAAGTAGCTTGTCTCCTCGTATTTGCTACTATTTAGAATTTGCTGAAAAAGTCTGATGGTGATGATAGGCAATAGGCAACAGGCAACAGTTTAGACTATCTACTACGGCCAAATTTTCTGATACTCAAAGGAAAAGTATTAGTATTTTGAGGCTACAACAGCCAAAAACCTTGTACTTTTTCATAATAAAAAACCCTGGAGACCTTTACAGGTATTGATTACAATTTTATTCAACAAGCCCTATTTAGTGCTGTTTTCCACCCTTAACTATTCCCTCCATAACTTTTTCGTAGCACTGGGTTTCCACATCCCAGACCAAAATCCTATATGTAGCCGAATAATGTATTAATAGGTGTTTTTTTCTCTTTAATTTATGACTAATTCAAATTCTAGTCTTTTATTCCTATTAAAAAAACACAATTTTCAACTTTATTTACAGCGTTTTTTGCAACTACCAATAGTCAATATTACTATTGGTATAATTATAATTTTGTCAGTTATACTAACCATAGTAGAATTATCTATACCTGAAAAATCACCCTATCTATTATTATGTAATATCCTTAGTAGAATATTCACTATATTATTTGTTATAGAATTAAGTTTCCGGTTTATCGTTGCTCCTAATAAAAAAGTTTATTTCCAAGAATACTGGTTAGATATACTAGCTATATTACCATTACTAAGAGTATTCAGGACAATTAGAGCTTTACAACTATTACGTTTACTAAGAATACTTAGATTACCTGGTTTTTTCCACCGTTATGCCAGCACATTTCCCTATATCTTACAAAGAGGAATAAAAGAATACCTAATAGTTGTTGGACTACTGGTACTTACTATTATGTTTAGTAGTGTCTCTATCTTAGTATTTGAAGGTAGTAATAACCCAAACTTCACTTCCTTAGAAGCAGGATTTTGGTTTAGTGTTTATTCTCTATTTGCTGGCGAACCAATTCCAGCTTCACCATCCTCATTAGGAGGAAAAATAGTTGGAGTATTTGTCATGTTTATGAATGTTACTATTTTTGCTATGTTCACTGGAACAGTATCAGCATTTATGGTAGATCGAATACGTAGAGAGGATGATATTGTGGACTGGGAAAGTTTTAGTAATCATACAATTATTTGTGGTTGGAACCGCAAAGCTGAGATTATAGTTAGAGAATTTAAAGCTGCTGGTAAAAGCGAAAAAATACCAATTATTGTAATAGCTGAATTTGATGATGAACCTAATTTTATTACCTCAGATTTAGAATCGCGGATACAATTTCTCAAAGACGATTTTACCAAAGTTACTGCTTTAGAAAAAGCAGGTATAAGTCGAGCTGAAACTTGTATTATTTTGTGTGATAAAACTCATGGTCGTAGCGATCAAGATGCAGATGCTCGGACAATTTTAGCTGCCTTAACAGCCGAAAAATTAAATCCAAGTGTTTATACCTGTGCTGAATTACTTAATCGTGAATATGGTTCTCACTTAGATATGGGTCATGTCAATGATTATATAGTTAGCCAGGAACAAAGTGGTTTTTTATTAGCTCAAGCTGCTTTGAATAGAGGATTAATGGGTGTATTTTCAGAATTACTAACTTATGAAAGGGGAAATCAGTTTTATCGGATAACTATTACTGCTGAATGGGTAGGGAAAACTTTTTTAGATTTGTTTGTACATATTAAGCAAAATCATAACGCTATTCTAATAGCAGTTTCTCAACCTCAAGGTAAATTTGAAATTAATCCCGAGCGCTATATTTTTCAGGAAAAAGACAATTTAATTGTTATAGCTGCTAGAGAAATAAAATTATAAATTTGATGATTTTTAAGCGATCGCTTGGATTTTTTTTACATTAATAGCAGTCTGATAAAAATAGCTGATAACTTAGTACAGTAATCCTGAATAGGTTACAGTTAAATCAAAGATACGACATATTTTATAAGTAAGTGAAGTACACCAGTACCCGGTAAAACACTTGCACCACAAAAGTATTATTATGAATTTTTTTAACCTTATACACTCACAATTTACTGAAAATAGAAATAATTGCCATATCTTAAAGAATAAATAACTTAAAACTTCACAGCTTTTTCTGGTGTCGTTAAAAACTCTCGCAAGCGAAGTAAACTAAAAGTCTGACCTAAATTTAGAGGCAACATAGATATTCCTTCTAAACGAGATTGTATCCAACCATCTCCCCAATACCACTCGTGAAATCCATCAATACCTTGACTAAGTAGCAACCTCAAACAATTCGGTCCTACTACATCAACATAATGTTTAATTTCTATTAGACCAACCATACTTTTAAACTCTAAACCTTCAGATAATTGTTCTGGTAGTCCAGGAGAAAACTGTTGAGGCCACAACCATATTTGTAACTTGGATGAACGTAGCAAACTTTCTCCGATCATAGCTTCGGTAGCTTCAATCTCAATCCGCAAATGGCTTTTTTGGAAAGTACCTAACATAACAATATAGTAATAGAATTTTTGAATTTATATTTAGTATCTTTTTCTCAAACAAAACTAGAAAATCACAAGTATCTAGGATAACATTATTTCCAGATAATTAGGAATTAAGTGAAGCAAATTTTGGATGCAAATTGATTGATTTTTATAATTTATAACTATGTATTATAGGAGTAAATTTTTTCTAAAAATAATATTCATCTTTAGTTTTATAACTAAAGAATACTATCTATAATATATCATTATATCTAAAAACTTAGACTAACACAATAAACATAAAACTAGCACAAAAACTAGGAAATAAATTATGTATAGCTATCACTTACATCTATTAAATTTCTGACCAACTTAACAGGAATATTGCAACAGAGTTATGATAAAGACAATCAGAATTATTAAGAAATGTAAGGACTTCAATGGCAGATCGACTAATTAGAGCTACAGCAGCAGAAGGTGGCATTCGTGCTGTTGGTGTAATTACCACCCGCTTAACTGAAGAAGCAAGACAACGACATAAACTTTCTTGGGTGGCCTCCGCTGCTCTTGGCCGCACAATGGCTGCTGGACTATTATTAGCTTCTAGTATGAAAACCCCAGAATCAAGAGTCAATATTCACGTCCAAGGAAATGGTCCTCTAGGAGGAGTACTTGTAGATGCAGGACTAGATGGAACAGTAAGAGGCTATGTAGACAATCCTACAATTGAACTGTCACCAAATAAAATCGGCAAATTGGACGTAGGAAAAGCTGTAGGTAATCAAGGCTTCTTATATATAGTGAAAGATGTAGGTTATGGCTATCCATATTCCAGTACAGTAGAGCTAGTATCTGGAGAAATTGGAGATGATATTGCTAATTACTTAATTACATCAGAACAAACACCATCCGCTTTAGTGTTAGGAGTATTTGTAGATAAAGAGGGTATACAAGCAGCAGGAGGACTGTTGTTACAAGTTCTGCCCAAAGCAGCCATAGATGAAGAGTTAGTTCAAACCTTAGAATCTCGTATAGCCTCCCTATCAGGGTTTACTCCATTGCTTCGAGCTGGCAAAACATTACCAGAAATTTTGCAACAACTTTTGGGAGACATGGACTTAAATATATTTCCCGAAAGTCAGATAGTTCGTTTTCACTGTGGTTGCTCTTTTGAAAAAGTGTTAGGAGCATTAAAAATGTTTGGTGTTGATGAACTAAAAGATATGATTGAAAAAGACAGTGGTGCCCAGGCAGTCTGCGAATTTTGTGGAGAAGTATATCAAGCTAGTCAAAAAGATCTTATGCAACTAATTGAAGACTTAAAACAACCATTCACAGAAATTCCAGTTGGACAGCTACGCAAATCATCTTCATAAGTCTATTCTAAGAATTCAGAACACATAATCGATCATTGTATTCTGAATTCATAGCTGCATAGAATTATATCTTGGAAGAATAACATAGCTGTTAGTTCGGCAGTTAAAATCAAATTTGAGAGCTAATTTTTCAGTCAAAATTGATGCTCAAGATATAGTCATTCTGAATAAGATTGGAACACTTTTTCAGCTAAAACTCTTTCAAGGTAAGAAATCCTTGTCTCAATCTTAACTGAAATGACTATAATGACTATTTGTAATTATAAATTTATTTATCTAGTATTTTTATAGATAAATGTTAAATAGGTTTTATCGGGTGCATTTCAATTTTGAATAAAGCCAAAAAATTATCGCTTTTAGAGCACAGGGAATATATTAGGAAAAAAAGTATTTTTGCAAATATGGGATGCACCCATTTTATCTTAATTATTGAATATGGATTTTCCAGATTTGTAAGAAGATAAAAAAAGAATATTCTTTATTTTCTTGCCTCCTTATTCCAAGAGATACTATATACTAAGCATTGTAAGGGCTAAAGCCCAACTACAAACAAAAAGTTTATTATAAGTAATTATCCGAACATGATATAAGTTAGTCAAAAAAACTTTGTCCAGAAAATATCGACCAGGCATAGTGTTAGTGGATGGAGGTTATGGTAATAATTCTTCATTCTTACAGGCGTTAGAAAGTCTAGAACTTAAGTTATATAGGAGGTTTAGCTAAAAATCGTCAGGTGAGTGTTATTCATCAAAAAACAGGAAAGAAACAGTCACAAAAAAGGTTAGATGAAATTATATTTTCTTTGGAGCAAAAAGATTTTACTGAAGTTACTATCAAACAAAATATACCTAAAAAAGTTTGGGTAGCTACCATAAAAGCAGAAATCAAAGGTCTGGATGGTCAAAGAACTATAGCGATCGTCATGAATATTAGTTCTGTAGAATCAGCGACTGAAATAGATTATTTAATCACAAACAAACAAGATGAAAGTGTGACAGGAGAATGGATAGTTACAACATTTTCTTGTGAGAAACTATATTGAAAAGTTTTATAGAGAAACTAAAGGATGGTTAGGATTAAAAGAATATCAAATGAGAAATAAAACCAGTTTCATACGTCATTTTATATTATTTTTTGTGGCCTATACTTTCATTAATTTATCAACAATTAATGGGAGGGCTAAGAACAGGTTATGCTCATAAACCTTTGACAAATTTTACTGAAACTTTGGAAGCATTTCTCACAGCTATTTCTTACAACTTTTTTTGTGGGCTGCGAGACCATGAATAGGTTTTTATGAAGCATAAAGCTAATAAGCGGATTTGTTTGGGGGTAGGCTTAAGTATAACCTCATGAATATAAAGGATTAAAGTGATTTAATTTGACTTTTTTCAAAAGTCCAGATAACTGAAATTACCCTTCTCTCAAATATTTGATTTTCTGTTCAGAACTCAAATATAATTATTGTACACATCAAGGTTGCATCTTTACCCAAAATAGTGTATACATAGAAACCGCAGA
>NZ_CEZPJD010000003.1:0-45133 GCF_983059655.1 Okeania sp. | reverse complement strand
TCTCGCATCGGTACACAAGGACAATTCCAATATGTAGCTTTTACTTCTGCTTCTTTATCTTCATAATGACGACATGGACATAAAGGAGCGCCCAATTCATCCTTATGTTTAGCCAACCCTTCAATTACTACTGCCGTAACGGAAGGATCTACACAAAAATAAGTGTTTGTATTCTTAGCATACTTTTCAGAGAAACTTTTCATCGCTTTCAACGATTTTTCACTGGATAGTGTTTTGTTTTCTGTAGTTGGGTTCATAATATACGTTTGTTATGCTGTTGATATTAGATAATTCTTTAAATTTTACAGCACAAAGCTATTTTCGGGAGAAAATATGGTAAAAAATTTGAAAGATTTAGAATTTTTCACCATAAAATATAATAAAAAGTTACATTTGTCAATATAAACAATTCATTGAAGAAGTCAAAAGTCAAAAATCAAAAGTCAAAAGTTATATTTTAGTGACTTGAAACCTAAATTTTAGCGGGTAAGGTTCAGCTTTTAAGTAAATTTGTATCACTCCTTCCCCTCTCCCTACTCCCCTACTCCCCTACTCCCTACTCCCCTACTCCCTACTCCCTAAACTTGAGACTGAAGTTGAAACTCTAATGGCTGAGTAGAAGTAATTTCCAAGCCAGAAGAATGCTGAAGCTTTGGTATTTCTGTTCGTGGATAAATAGATTCATCTAACCACAACAACCACCTACTTCCAGAAGGCAGAGAAGATAAGCTAGCTGGGTCTTGAGTCAACCAGAGCAAAGACTTATTTGGTGGCTTTCCTAACACAACCTCTTCCCCAAAGTTAACTCCAGCCAAAGTTTGCAACACCACCCTATTCCCCTGTACTAACCCAGTAGCAGCAGTCCAAAGTTGGACATTTTTCAGAGAGCGGTTAGCATAGAAATACAAAGAAGCTGCTGCTATTACCGCTGCTTCAAAACGGTCTGTTTGCCAATGAGCAGCACTATCAAGACAAATAATAACTTCTTCTCCTCCCTTAGATACCTCTAATTCTCGAACTCGCAACTCTCCATAACGAGCGCTACTCCGCCAATGGATCAAACGACTAGGATCGCCAAACCGATATGGTCGTAATGTCCGAGTTAATCCTTCCGAAGCCATCAGATAACGACTATCCTCGTTGAGTTGACGACTATTTTCTTGACCAAGTTCATCTATTATCGGACAATTACTTAGGGGTAAAACTGTAGGATACACAATAGCAGTAGCTTTAGCATTCCGACTACGACGACACCAAAATAGACCAAGAGGTGCTGCACTTCTCAGTTGAAGATGATGCCAACGATATATTCCTCTTCTTTTGGTAGGTAAATGGTAAGTCCAATGGTAAACTTCTTTACCAGGAATGACTTCTATTGCTTGTTCAGGTGATTTTCCTAGCACCAAAGGAATTTCATCTTTGAGTTGTACTAATGCTATTGGTTGATTAGTAGAATTTTCAATTGTGAGAGCGATAGTTAAATAGTCGTTCACCGTTACAGGTTGAATTGGATGACGACGTACTTGTATTTGACGTAGCGATCGCCCAGGTAACACAGCACCCATTCCTAATAATGCAAAACTCATCCCACTAATTACATATAGCCATCCTGCCATGGTATTAGTGGCGGCACCAAAGAAGAATATTGATAACATTCCGAGTAACCCACCTGCATAACTTGGTGTTACCCAGTGAGTTTCTAACCAGTCGGAAATTTTGTAGTAAATTTTCATATAATAGATTTAAGTGTCCAACCTAAATCATACCAATTATCAACTACTCGGGAGTACAGGGAAAGTTAAGCCTCTGGAGAGTAAAGACCTCTGCATTTATATAGAGAAATCCACAAAAGTAAGCCGACTCACAGAAATAGGTAACTCTTGCAGTGATGTGGGAGTCTCCTATGCTTCAGTCGGGGGAATATGTTAAACTACTCAAACTAATAGACATCTCCAAAAATAAAAAATAAAATCAATTATCGTACAGAAATTATCAGTTATTTCCCCCTATTCCCTATTACCTCTTCCCTCTTTTCTGGAGATATCTAATCGTATCATAGGTGTAATTGAGCTTGCGAAAATCAAGAAGGTCTGCAGCAGTTACAACCTCATTAGTTATAGGTAACATAGATACTAAATCCATATCATTAACATTTCCTGGTTGAGACTGACCGCCATCCCAAGGCCAGATTGGATCGTTAAGATTATATCCATAATTCATTCCTGTTGCAGGATAAAATTTTTCACCTGTATGTCCCTGCTCCTGCCATTCTGCCCAAATACGATCTGTATTAGAATGGGTCAACCAAAACGCCGGATCGTAGGGAGAACTCAGAATGCTCATCATTGTTCCTAGATTCCTAACTTGGTTAGTTGGAAATGCTGGAATGCTGTAATCTTTCAAAACTACTCCTCCAATCATCGCATGAGAATAGACATGGGCAGCCCAATCAGGAATCAAATTCCCCTCCTCATCTAAGCCAACACCACCACCTTCTAATACTGTAGAGAAGGTAACAAAATCATCAAGATTCATAATTCTCTCAATCACTTCTTTGGGCATCGGATACTTCTCAAACGGAGGGACTTCAACAAATCGCAACATTTTCGGTCCCAATGATGAAAAATTAATCGGTTCAATGTGAATATCTTCATTCAGTGTCCAGTCAGCAAAAGGTCCCGATATAACTGGTCCCCCTTCAAAGGTTCCTAAACCTGGAATTTCTACTTTCACACCTTGACCATTTCCTCCCAGAAAATCATCACTTAGCATTACATCTAGAGCTTTAGGATCGGTCCAATCCCAATAGGGAATTGTTACGCTGGGGTCTACTTGCTGCAAATATTTTTCTAGCTCATACAGTATTTTTCTATGCCAAGGCAAAAATCCAGTATTACCGGGATGAGCAGGATTAAAACCTGATGCTGGACCTGATGAGTCAAACTGTGGCTGAAACCCCGCAACCATAACGTGCTGTAGAACAAGCTGGTCAAAGATACTGAGTTTACTACCTTCAGGAAAAGTATTTTTTACTGTTTTGAGAGCATTGACAAATGCGGTTTTTTCTTCACTAGAGAGATCGACAATACTCTTACGCACTCTAAGATTGGTATCTAAATCAGACTGGCGATCGACTGAGTAAGAATCAGTTACGGGTTGAGCAAGAGAGGAAACTTCACCAGCTACATCAATACCTATTCCTGCTTCTGAGTAAGTTTTAATATTGGCAGAAGCAGTTTTTGATTGTGAGCAGAAAACTATTAATATAGTTATCGCAATTAATGCAATGCGAAAAGCAGCAAAGAATAATTTTTGGTAGTTCTGAAATAATTTCATGGCATTTTTCATCCTGTATTTTGGAAAAGTTCAATTTCCTCTATCTATTCTCTTGGTGTAATCATAACTTTACCGATCGCATTTCGATTCTGTACTTGCTCGTAAGCTGATATTGCCTCTTCTAAGGGATAGCTGGCAGCAATTAAAGGTCGGAGCATATTGGTTTCAATATCTGGGGTCAATTCTTCAAGAATTTTTGCACAAGCTTTAGTATCGAGAGAAAGACTGTTTATGCCAAAAAGAGCTAATTGCTTACGGTAGAAATTAAATATATCAAAGCCTACTTGATGTTCTTTTGCAGGGGCACTAATCTCAATGATACGACCTCTCGTCGCAAGTGTGCCTAAACACTTCTCAAACATCGATCCCCCCACGGCATCAAAAACTACATTTGCACCCTCTCCCTTAGTCACTTCTAAAACAGCTTCTTGTAGTTCTTCCTCTTTCAGGTTGATAACTGTTTCTGCACCTAATTTTTGTACTAGATCCCTCTGAGATTCATTGCGAATTGTACCGATGGGATATGCTCCTTTCCACTTAGCAATTTGCATTGTAGCGCTACCTACTGCTCCCGTTGCACCAATTACTAGAACTGTTTCTCCCGCACAGATAGAAGCACGCATCAGTCCCAAGGAAGCGGTAACGTAACTTACTCCCATTGCTGCTGCTTCTTGCATAGATAAAGTTTTTGGCTTGGGTATGACAGCATCTTGAGGTAGTATTATATACTCTGCATGGGTTCCATTACGGGTGAACCCTAGTTCCCCACCTGTTCCCCAAACTTCAGTTCCCACAAGATTAGATGCTCCCTCAACTACAATTCCGGCAAAATCACGACCAGGAATGCGAGGTAAGCTAGTATGAGGCATCATTCCCAAAACATTTTTCACATCACTGGGGTTAATTGCAGAAGCATGGATCTCGACTACAACTTCATCTACTTTTGGAGCTGGTTGGGGCAATTTTGTCAGCTTAAGTTGTGAAAGTGTCCCAAATTGTTCAAATTGAATTGCACGCATATAGGAAATGTTCCTGATTTTCAATATGTTCTAGTAACAGTCATTTATGGATTTATATTTTTTGAAGTTATAATCTGTTTCTACCTAATATTTGAAACTATTTTATAACTCAGTTCTTTCTAAATTTATATATTGAATATATTTATATATAGTCAATCTTTATTTATAGGAAATTTAGTGCAAATATTTTATTGCATGAGTTGATTATTTTTGTTGTTTCATTATGATTTGTATTGTACTTTAATATGTATTTTTTTAGTTTAACTTCTTTTTGATAAAGATGAAATGATTTAAATCAATAAATATTTGTTCAAGAATGATCAACTTCTTGTGGGATAAGAAACTTATCCCATAATAATAATTATATGAAATTTTAAAGTTGTAATTTAACAAACAATTTTATAACGATTTAGATCAACTACATATAATACCAATTTCATAAAATATTGCTACAGTGACTACATAGGGAACAGGGAACACCGGAGCTGGGAACAGGGAAAGAAAAACATCATAAAAAAGAGGAAAAAAGGTGAAAATTTTTAAATTTATGGAATTTATAATTTTTTCTTTTAGGAATAAATGACAAATTAAGATGTAACTGCCTTTGCATGAATTTGGTATAAAAAAAATTAATTATAGACTGAAGAGTATAAAGTTATGCCAAAAAACTAGTCGAAATATATTTTTATCGATCAAAAGGGTGTATTTCTATTTTGAATAAAGCCAAAAATTTATCGCTTTTAGGCAACAGCGGTGCGACTCTGCGTCGGCGCAAGACGCAAGCAGTCAGACCCCACGTCGGCGTCAGACGCAAGCGGTCGGAACCCGCGTCGGCATCAGATGCAAGCGGTCAGACCCCGCGTCGCCGTCAGGCGCAAGCGGTCAGATCCCGCGTCGGCGTCAGACGCAAGGGAATGCTGACCAAGAGAGGGAACGCCGACCAAGGGAGGGAATGCTGACAAAGAGAGCGATCGCGCACTAAGAGAGACAACGGGCAACAGGGAATATAGAACCCCCGATCGTATCTTCATAAATATCAAGTTTTTTTAGCTAGGAGTCAGAAGACAGGAGTTCATTAATTGATAATGGATAGAAGATCTGGGGAGAGATCATACAAAAAAATTCAACACTCCTTCAGATGATTTTTCCTCACTCATTGATGCGCGAAAAGACTTGACTACCATAATTATTATAGATCTCAAATGGCTTCTATAGAACCCATTTGGTATCTTGGCAAATATAGGGTTTTTTTGCTACAAAGTTAGATATTTATATAGCAATATGATTTGAGTTGTGAGATATTGAAAACTTTTAGGAAACAGGGAATAGGGAACAGAGAAAAAGAAAAAAATTTACCATATGAATATAATGATTGCTATATTATATACTTTTAAGGAACATCTGAATTGTCACAACTTATTCCTGATTGCTATATTTAATTACATAATTAATAGAGATCTCCAACAATCAAAAATTAAATCAATTATTGCACTATTATTCATCAATTATTTCCCCCTACTCCCTATGCGTGGAGGAGATGCCTAATAGAACCCATTTGGGTTCTACATAGGAAAAAAAGTATTTTTGCAAATATGAAATGCACCCGACCAAAAATCTTGGTAGTTCTGTATAGCAATGGTGAATGGTAGCTATAACCTTCACTATACTGTTGTTAAACTGTTGCTAAAAAAAATTACAATGCACCACTAGCAAATCCCAAATATCATATAATTCAAAAAAGATTGATTACCTTCCTGATACCATATTACCTCAATAAAACAGACAAATAACGTAAGTATTCAGCTATTAGCTGACCGCTGTTCGTGCAGCATCCGCAGGAAATGTTTACTAAATAACAAATAATTTTTTGGAAATATTTCTAATAACCTTGGTAAGATATTTAAATAACTATTATTAATATAGCTATATTGTGATTGCAATTTACCCAGGCAGTTTTGACCCTATTACCCTCGGTCATATAGATATTATTGAACGGGGGTGTAGGCTTTTTGAAAAGGTTATTGTGGCCGTACTGCAAAATCCCAGTAAAACTCCTTTATTTGCCATTGAGAAACGTTTAAATCAAATTCACTATTCCACAAAACATCTATCTAATGTGGAGGTAGCCAGTTTCGATGGTTTAGCGGTAAACTATGCAAAAATGCGAGAGGCTAAAGTCCTAATCCGAGGTCTACGAGTTCTTTCAGATTTTGAAAAAGAACTTCAAATGGCCCATACAAATAAAACCTTATCATCTGAAATAGAGACAGTTTTTTTGGCTACCTCTAACGAATATAGCTTTCTAAGTAGTAGTGTAGTTAAAGAAATCGCTATTTTTGGTGGATCTGTAGATCATCTTGTTCCTCAGCACATTGCTATTGATATTTATAGATGTTACGACAAAACTCAGCCAATATTAAATCAGAAGTAAGTGGACAAATTGATATCCAGGGAGAATTAAATCGACTGGAAGAAATTATTCTTGATCGCCCTAGAATTCCCTTTATAGGATTTCTGATTGATGAAAAATAACTACTCGAACCACTAGAATATAGTGTTTCTGAGTTTAGAAGGACACTAGTTCCGCTACGCGGAAGTCAAAATTCAGAAGTCAGAAGTCATAAGTATTGATTGGTAAGGCTTTTAGGATTTTGTAACTGGTCATTTATTTCCGCCATTTTGCACTAGATTGTTTCTTATACTTTAAAGATAAAATCCCGATCGAATTAAAAGTAAATGGACAAAATATCTAAAATCAACTTACCGAATAATTAAGGTTTAAAGTCTCTCCTTTCAAGGAGAAACAATGAATTAATTTTCCTTTGAGTTAATCAATTCCGTTTTCAAAGAGAGGTAATTATTAATTATTAATTATTAGTTATTAATTGTTGAACAGTCCTTTCCTTGGAGTCGATATCCAGCAATAATTAAATTGATTGGAGGAGATTATTCTTGATAGTCCCAAAATTCCCTTTATGGGAAGCATTTATAAAGACAAGTTATTAAATCAGTTAGATAATGTTACGACAAAACTCAGCTAAAGCTAATATTGAACCAGAAGTAAGTGGACAAAATATCGAAGGTGAAACTGCCAGCAGCTCCCCTGGAGTTGATATTCAGCGAGAACTAAATCGTCTGGAGGAAATTATTCTCGATAGTCCTAGAATTCCCTTTGTAGGGCGTACTTTGATCGATGAAGAACAATTACTAGACCAGTTAGATATAGTACGTCTGAATTTACCAGTTGCTTTTCAGGAAGCAGAAATGATTGTTCGGCATAAAGATGAAATTCTTCAAGAAGCGGAACTTTATGCGGAAGAGATTATTGAAAATGCTGAACAACAAGCTTCCCAAATTTTAAATGAAATGGGTCTTGTTCAGCAGGCAAAGGTAGAAGCAGATCAGCTCAGAAATCAAGTTCAACTTGATTGTGAAGCTATTCAACAAGCTACTATTGCTGAAATTGAACAAATTCGCTATCAAACTCAACAAGAGTTGGAGGAAATGAAGGCAAGAGCGATCGCAGAGTGTGATGAAATTCAAAATGGTGCAGATGACTATGCAGATCGTGTTCTGGATAGTATTGAACAGCAGTTAACTGATATGCTCAAGGTCATTCGCAATGGTCGTCAACAATTAGAAGGAGATGAAAATATACCACAACCACTAAATCCTACTAATAATTTATAGGAAAAAGCTGAATAATTAATAATTAATAATTAATAATTAATAATTAATAATTACCTCTTCTTTAAAAGAAGAAGATTGACTCAAAGGATTTATTTTTTTTTATCCCCTTAAAATAGTAGGCTTTAAAGCTGAATTTTTCGGTAAAATTTAGATTGAGTTCATTAAAGCAATTAAGCTCTTTCTTGAGTCAAAAGTACTTTGACCGTCTTCAGTAAAACTTGACAATCCAGAGCTAAAGACCAATTATTTATATATGTCATATTTAGGCGGAAGGCATTCTCAAAGTTAAGAATATGAGAACGACCTGATACTTGCCACAAACCTGTCACCCCTGGCAATACATCTTGTAGTATAAAATGATGTGGCTTAAAATTTTCGATGTCTTTTGGTTTAAGAGGGCGCGGCCCTACCAGACTCATATCACCTTTGACTACATTAATTAACTGAGGTAATTTATCAAGGCTGTATAGCCGGAGAAACTTACCTACCTTGGTAATTTGCAAGTCTTCCTTCATGGCCCAGGGTACATCGTCCATAGTGTCATTTTTTCCCTCTAGCTCTTGAAGCAACTGATTTGTATTTAACACCATAGTTCGGAATTTCCATATTTTAAAGTGTTCCCCTCTCAGTCCAACCCGAGTATGCTTATCAATTATTGGACCTGGAGAATCAAGTTTAATTAAAGTAGCGATCGACAATAGAAAAGGAGCAGTTAACAACAGAAAAAAACTGGAAACTAATAAATCAAAACTACGCTTCACATAATAATCAACACCCACAATAGCTGGTGGACTTAAATGAATTGTTGGCATCCCACCAATCATTTCTATTTTTGGAATTTGACTGGGAATGGTCAAACTAAATGGCAAAATCCGCAGATGAATACCGGCTGTTTTTAGACTCCAATAAAATTCCATGTGGTCTGGTATTGACCGCCAAGAACAAACAAAAATTTCTCCCACTCCTTGCTCAGACATATATTCTAAAATCTCTGGCCAGCGGTCGCAATTTTCTTTAGTAGATAAATCTATTTCTCCTAAGATTTCATATTCTTTATTACTGACTAATTTTAGAGCAATTTTCGCTACTAAAGTATCTTGGGAAGTACCTACTAAAAAAATTTTACGAGTCAGGGTATTTTGTATGCGAATAACTATGATTATTGCTTCTGAAATTAGACGACCTACCAATACAAATATGAGATTAAATAGCCATGCTAGTACAAAAGTAGAACGAGAAAAAATTGATTCTGGTTGGTATAAAAAAGCCAGTAATAGTAAAATTACTTGAGCAAATGTCAGACTTTTTACTAAGCCAAAAAACTGACAACGATTTTCGCGATTGCCATACAAACTAGCAGCAGCTATACTACTTAGAGTAATTAATAAAATTAGCAACAAAAATACTGGTTGATAAGCATAAGTTCCGACTACATCTGAGCTAATTGAGTAAGCCTTTTTCCAAGCAAGAGATACAAGAATTGCATCTAGAAGTACAAATCCAATGGTACGCAACCAGAAAATCTTGATTCCACGACTTAGACTAACAACTTTATTAGGCACACCTTGCTCTCGTTTACTATTTTTTTGAGTATCAGAATTTATGCGCTTTTTTGAGTACAGCATTTTTTTCTTGCCTATTCTATCTTAACATTCTCGATGATACGATTGGAAAGGCAGAGGGCATAAGTGCCTTCGTTTATTGAAGAAAATTAATTGGCTTTGCTTACATCTTGCCGATTTTATTTTATCAAGATGTTGCGAGAAGACCCGCGCTCTCCTCCAAGGGAGCGTCGTATGGGAATCGCAATCAATGTTGATATTTCATACACAATGTAGTATCTGCTAAAACATAGCCATGTATCTTGACTTACTAAATCACAATAAAAGTCATTAGATTTATTAGATAATTTAAGCATTCCTACAAGATTTTACCCAGTAAATGCAGATAGAAAATCAAACGTATCTCTTGTACAACATACATTGTGCCGTTTTTTCAAAGGGGAAGTTCAGGTATAAAGCCTCTCCATTTATGGATAAAAAATTATGGATAAAAAAGAGGTCGTTTTGCTACGCAATATATAAGGCAGAGTGGCTCTGCAAGAGCGAGTCTCCTCGCCATATCCAATCTACCAAGAGAAGAAAAAAACCTTTTAAGCAAATCTTCTTCTTTTCAAGGGAAGGTAATTATTAATTGTTGAATAGTTTTTTCTGAATTGCCACTCGATAGTGTAAATTCAATTTACCATTTTATTTAATTTATTTCGCGTTCATTTATGCTTGATTTTAACTACTATAAAAAAACTATAAATTCACTAATTTTTTGTTATCTGGTAGCATTGCGTTGTAAAGCAGTGATTCGCTGAGAATTGGCAAATACACCTTCTCCTTGCATTTGATTTATTGGTGGTTTGATTTCAATTTTCATCACTTTTTCTGTAGAAATACAAACTGTTTGATCTATTAAATGAAAAGTTATCCAAGGTTCTTGAAGTAACTGTGGTAACATAGCTTGAAACTGTTGAGAATTTATTGGTAAACTAAAGGTCTCTGAATGACCGTTGATATAATAAAGTATTATCTCTGTACTGCTTTCTTGAGCGTATTGTGCAAATGAACCTTTCATTGTTTTTATTCCTCAATTTATTAATTGTGCAAAAGTTTAGTTTTAGTTGATACTATGACTGTTAGATATTTTTATAAATTTGACTGTATCTACTTCTCTCTTTAACTGTTTTACCTCAAGAATAAAGTTAATTTAGATGAACACAAATACTTGTTAAGATCAAATTCATAATAAGTTACATAAAATAAAATTTTGATCGGAGTTGACTGTAGATTAAAACATAAGTACTTAATGATTTTATCCTGAGTTCTGAGTTCTGAGTTCTGATTCTGTTCGGCATCACATGAAATTAATATAAATATAATAAACGAAGGTAGAAAGCAGAGAGCAGAAGGAAAATCGGATGAGGTTTTATCTCCCACAAAATTGTAGGCAAAGTGAGTGATGGCCGGGCTTTACACCTTTGTTCTCTTCGGTCACTGGCAGAGTTCAGGAGTCGGAATTCCCTTTCCTACTGAATGCTGCACAAACTGCATCAGTGTCTCCTGCACTTTGCTTTGATAAATTATCACAGTTAAACCATATTGAAAAAATATTTATTACATAAACAGTTTTAATTTTAGTCGCCAATCAAAATAATTGCATAAATAAAAATTTTATGATTTATCATTACCTCCGTGTTAACAGCTATCAACTCTAGTTGAAGTTCCTTTTTAAATATAATTTATTTCGACTTATAGCTTAATAAACCAAATGCTGAACACTGTTTATATAGTTAAATATTCATTCTGGGATTGATACTTGATTATAGATAATTAAATACTTGATGATGGAGTATAATTTTTTTCAGTTCCACAATTAATCTGTCAACACTATATATAATATATACTCAATTATATTCCTCTTACAATAGCCAGTAAAAAAGTTAATAATCTGTAAGTATAAAATTTATAAATTCAAAAAAAAACATGAAAACTTCTCAGTAAAGCCTGACAACTATAACAAGATTTGCCTATACTCAATAGAATTGACTCTAATCTAGCCTTAGTCGCCATGATTAAACAGACTGACACCTCCCAATCAACAACATTATCCCTAAATATTGCTCCAACTCGAATTATTCGGGGGAAAAAGGCTCTAGCTCAATCAGGAGAAGCGATCGCCCATCTTGGAGCTAATCCCTTGATTGTAGGAGGCGATCGCTCCTTGGATATTATTCAACCATACCTTGGGCCTTTACTACAAAATCATCAATTAAAATTTACTCAGGCCAGCTACAGGTCGGACTGTAGTGAAGCTAGTCTAGCTCATCTTCGCCAAATCGTCACAACTAAAAAAGCAGACCTCATAATTGGCATTGGTGGTGGCAAAGCCCTCGACACAGCCAAACTCTTAGCCCACCAATGTCATTTACCTATAGTCACAATTCCCACCTCAGCAGGCACTTGTGCAGCTTGGACTGCATTATCAAATGTTTACTCAGACCAAGGCGCTTTCTTATATGATGTTAGTCTAGCTAAATGTCCAGACCTGCTAATCCTGGATTATGGTCTTATCAAAACTGGGCCTTCCCGTATCTTAGTAGCTGGTATTGGAGATGCGATCGCCAAATGGTATGAAGCCTCAGTTAGTAGTGGCCATTCAGAACAAACTATGACCATTGCTGCTGTCCAACAAGCAAGAGTGTTACGAGATATTCTCTTCCAAAAATCAACAGTAGCTTTACAAGAACCTGGTGGAGAGACTTGGCAAGAAGTTGTCGATGCCACAGTTTTATTAGCAGGTTTAATTGGAGGTATTGGTGGTGCTCAATGTCGGACTGTGGCTGCTCATGCCGTTCATAATGGCCTAACTCATTTGTCAGCAAGTCATGGTACATTGCATGGAGAAAAAGTTGCTTATGGTATATTAGTCCAACTAAGGTTGGAAGAAATGCTACAAGGCAACCAACTAGCTATAACTGCTAGACAGCAACTGTTAAAATTCTATAATGAGATTGGTTTACCAAAAACATTGGGTGACTTAGGGTTAGGAGAAATTAGTTTGTCTGAATTATGCCGTGCTGCTGAAGTTGCTTGTCATAGCAATTCAGATATTCATCGCTTACCATTTAGAGTGATTCCCGAGCAATTAGTAGCAGCAATGGTTTCAACAACAGTCCCACAAGAGCCAGAGAAACAAAATTTAGGAATTGATGCCTATGCAGATATTACGGCTAATTTCTGAACATTGAAATCTGATATTTTGAAAAAATAGTTTATCTTAGGTAGTCTCACTTTTACCGAATAATTAAGGTTTAAAGCCTCTCCTTTAAAGGAGAAACAAGACAAAATTTTCCTTTGAGTAATCCTCTTCTTTTCAAGGAGAGATAATTGTTAATAATTAATTATTAATAATTAATTGTTAATTGTTGAACCACCTATTTCCAGCTTCAACTTGTAATAAATATGGATTGGATTAATCCCGCAAACAGGATACAAGCACTACCACCTTATGTTTTTGCCCGTTTAGACGAACTAAAAGTTCGTGCCCGCGAACAAGGGCTAGATTTAATTGACTTGGGAATGGGGAACCCTGATGGGGCGACTCCTCAACCTGTGGTGGAGGCCGCCATCGTAGCTTTACAAGAAGTAGCTAACCATGGTTATCCTCCCTTTGAAGGTACTGGTAGTTTCAGGAAAGCAATTACTAATTGGTATTTCCGTCGTTATAATGTGAAACTTGATCCAGAAGGTGAAGCTTTACCACTTTTGGGTTCTAAGGAAGGTTTAACTCACTTAGCTTTGGCTTATGTGAATCCAGGAGATTTAGTTTTAGCACCTAATCCTGCATATCCTGCCCATTTTCGTGGTCCTTTAATTGCTGGAGGTAAGATTCATAGCATTTTACTGAAACCAGAAAATGATTGGATTATCGATCTAGGGGATATTCCCGATAGTGTTGCAGAGCAAGCGAAGATTCTCTATTTTAATTATCCTAGTAATCCTACAGGAGCTACTGCCCCACGAGAATTTTTCCAGGATATTGTCACTTTTGCTAAAAAGTATGAAATTATGCTGGTTCACGACTTATGTTATGCTGAGCTAGCTTTTGATGGTTATCAGCCTACAAGTTTATTGGAGATTCCTGGGGGAAAAGATATTGGTGTTGAGTTTCACACTATGTCTAAAACTTATAATATGGCTGGTTGGCGAGTAGGCTTTGTGGTTGGTAATTCTCGGATAATTCAAGGGTTACGCACTTTGAAAACTAATTTGGATTATGGGTTGTTTGCTGCTCTACAGTCTGCTGCTGAAACTGCTCTACAGTTACCGGATGAATTTTTATATCAGGTTCAAGAACGTTATCGGCAACGTCGAGATTTTCTGATTGAAGGTTTAGGAAAGTTGGGTTGGAATGTACGGAAAACTCTGGCAACTATGTATTTATGGGTACCTTGTCCACCAGGAGTAGGTTCCACTGATTTTGCTTTGTCCGTATTACAACAAACTGGAGTTGTTGTGACTCCTGGAAATGCTTTTGGTAGCGGAGGAGAGGGCTATGTTAGGGTTAGTCTCATTGCTGAATGTGAACGTTTGGGTGAAGCATTAAGTCGGTTTCAGCAGGCAGGCATTTCCTATCATTGAAGCAAGCCAAATTTTATATGATAAGAAGAAAGACTCTAGCTTCATTAGCTGAGTCTTCGATTTTTACTATTATTTTCTCTGGATTTCTGAATACTTACCGAATGTAAATGGCGATTTTCGGAGTGGCTCTGATAAGAGCGGGTCTCTTCGCCATATCCAATCGACCAAGAGAAGAGAATAATATTTCCTTATATTCAATTCCGTAACGGTTTTAACCAGAGATAATTATCCATTATCCATTAATGAACACCAAGTACAGTTCAAAACTTGGAGTTGCACATTATCAGGAAAGGCACTAGGGCAGAAGGCAGAAAGCAATTCTGACTTGCATAAATGCCTATAACTGAAGGGAACAAGGGTATAAAACCCCATCCAATTGTTCTTTCTGCCCTTTGCCTTCGTTCATGGAATTATTGCCAAAAATTAGTTTAGACTTTGACTAAAAAACCTATACTTCAATTATGCTAGCAATTATCAAATCCAAGATGCAATTCAATCAAAAATCTCAAATCATTTAGTTACTATGCAACACCTATTTTTGACTTCAACTTTAAAGTCTGCTTTCAGATATTCCTGAGTATGGTATGTTTTTTCTCACACGTTTATGCCTACACCAAATACATTAGACTTCTCCAGAAATAAAATATTCCTACTCAGCAAGCTTTTTAGATAGGTTATATATAGTCCATTTAATGAGCGCTCAAATAGCCTCTACTATCGATTCAGATCGAGTTTTCCTATTTTTCCCGATTCCTGTTCCCAGTTCCAGTGCTCAACATTTCTGCATTTTTTTTCACGCCTATGTCTATTTGATGCGGGCATTATAGTAACGTCTTTGATAAGTTAGTAGTTGTTGCGAGAGAACTTACGATTATTGCCACCACTGTAGTTACCACCACCCTTATTTTCTCGTGGTTTGGCCTTATTGACTCTCATGTCACGACCCATCCAACTTGCACCATCCAAAGCTTCAATTGCTTTTTCTTCATCCTCCTCGTTTACCATTTCCACAAATCCAAAACCACGCACTCGACCTGTTTCACGGTCTATAGGTAAGTGAACTCTTGTTACCTGTCCATATTCAGCAAATACTGCATTTAAGTCCTCTTGCGTGACATCGTAGGATAAATTACCCACATATATTGACATAGACTGTCTCCCAAATCAGTTAAAAATTTAAAAAGAATAAAACTCGGAGACAAGTCTGTAAAGAAAAACTGGAAAACGCCCATCGAACTTAAACAGATCCTCGAAACCGATAACACATTCTATTATATCACAAGCTTGATTTTGCAATAGTAAAATCAAGAAAGTTTGGCTCAGAATAGAGCAGGCAAAAGGCAGCAGCCAATCTGTGGGAAAAATATTTCTCTGTCTTCAGGTTTATTATCAGTCTATTTTCTAACCAACCCATTCTTTGCTATAGATTTGTATATAAGAATCAAGCAAGTTTTTATTTCTTTATATACTTTAATAATTTCGCCTCTCTAAAAATCAAAGGGCATCTCTAGAAAAGAGGAAGTAGGGAGTAGGGGGACAGAATAGTTGATTTGATTTTTTATTATTAGAGATATCTTAGAGATAATTAAATCTCAAGGCAATATCAAGACTTGATAAACATTAAGCAGACTCATGCTGCTTATGCCAAGTTGGATGCCATAACAATTCAGCAGTGGATCTTTTTTCTACCATTTCTTCAGTGATAATACAACGAGTTACATCTTTACGGGATGGCAACTCATACATTACCTCTAACATTAACTCTTCTAAAATGCCTCGTAATGCTCTAGCTCCTGTTTTGCGTCTATATGCTTCTTTAGCGATCGCCCTGAGAGCTTCTTTCTGAAATTCTAACTTAACATTATCCATCTTTAATAATTTTTGATACTGTTTAACTAGAGCATTTTGTGGCTCAGTTAATATTTTCATTAATGCCGTTTCATCTAATGGGTCAATTACTGTTAATACTGGCATTCGTCCAATAAATTCTGGAATCAAACCAAACTTAACTAAGTCATCTGGTTCTATACTTTTGAGTACATTAATATTACGTTTTTCTTTTGACTGTAAAGCTATATTATCTTTATTAAGATCTTCGGCCTGAATAAAGCCCAATGATTTTTTTCCCTGTCGTTGTTCAACTATTTTCTCTAACCCGACAAAAGCACCACCACAAATAAATAAAATTGAATTGGTATCCAGCTGAATAAAATCTTGATAGGGATGTTTACGTCCTCCTTGTGGTGGGACATTAACTATTGTCCCCTCCAAGATTTTTAATAAAGCTTGTTGGACTCCTTCTCCAGATACATCTCTTGTAATAGAAGTATTTTCACTTTTACGAGCAATTTTATCTATTTCGTCTATATATATTATTCCTCTCTGAGCCGCTTCTATATCAAAGTCTGCTACTTGCAATAACCTTAACAAAACATTCTCTACATCATCCCCTACATAACCAGCTTCTGTAAGGGTCGTTGCATCTGCTACTGCAAATGGCACATCTAGTAATTCTGCTAGAGTTTGGGCTAACAGAGTCTTTCCACAACCAGTTGGGCCAATTAATAAGATATTAGATTTTTGTAATTCCACATCAGGGTCAACACTGTTATCGGAATTATGATTTGTTTGACAACTTAGACGTTTGTAGTGATTATATACTGCTACTGACAGTACTTTTTTTGCCTGTTTTTGTCCAATTACGTGATGATCTAAGTATTGATTAATTTCTGTAGGTTTTGGAACTGCTTCTAAGGAAGGTTTGCTCTTACCTGAATAATTATTATTTGCTAATTGCGATCCGATTTGGTTAGCGGAAGTATCATCTTTTCTAGAGTTAAAAATTTCTTCTTCTAATATTTCGTTACATAGTTCTACACATTCATCGCAAATATAAACCCCAGGACCTGCTATTAACTTACGGACTTGATCTTGGGACTTGCCACAAAATGAGCATTTAAGATGAGAATCGTATCTGGACATACTTGTTTTCTTCCTTGATGATGGGGATCGTTTTTTCTGAGGAGTTCAAAAGCTGTTATTTGATATTTAGGAATTGAAAAATCCAGCAGATTAGTCATATTTAAGTCTGAATTTCACAACTTCTTGTGTTTATAGTTTCAACTCAACTCTGATTATATATATTTTTTAAGCATTTTAATTTTTCAATAGGATAATTGAAATAATTTACTATAGTAATTCCCATACTTGTAAGGTACAAAATTCGTAATTTTTAGGGAACAGGGGACAGAATATAAATCAAAGATAGGTGTATCTCACGTTTACGGAGAAACTCTATATGAGATTTATCTACTCAGAACGTTTAATAAGTATGAGCATCTGGCCTGATTATTTGAAACTCAAAAAATAAAAATAAGTTTGGTCTGAATCATTAACAATTGTAGCTTGGATTATGATTATATTATATCCACAATTTCTTAGTTTTTTGCATAATCTAGATTTAGATACTGACTAACTATATTTTTTTAAAAGATGTATTAAGTTGTATTAAGCAGAAAATGTTGAAAATTTTATAAAAATCAAAAATATTTTGAGTGAGAAGAGAAATATTGTGATATAGTTTTCAAACTATGTTGGTTCTAGCGAGGGTTAGTCGTTAGAAGTAAGGGGAAAGTTTGGTGTAAATCCAACGCTGTCCCGCAACTGTGAAATGAGTTTAGTAAAATCTAAAATTTCATTAAGCCAGAATGCCCACCAACATTATTAAAAATGATAATCAATACATCTGCGAGGTACGGATGAAAGATAGACATTACAAGCCTACCAAAAGTAGGATTGCTCATCAATTGCATAGAGTAAAAGTAATTTTCGCACTGGCAATTTTAATTTTTTTCAGCACAATAGAATCGGCAATAGCTCATCATCCAATGGATGGAAAAACACCAAGTAATTTGTGGGAAGGTTTTCTATCTGGTGTAGGACATCCAATTATTGGAATAGATCACCTGGCTTTTGTAGTTGCAGTTGGATTAATTGCAGTAGGAATCCCCAATGGTATATCAATAATAGCATCTTTTCTCGCTACAGTAATATTAGGAACAGGTATACATCTTCTCAGTATTGATTTACCTTTAGCAGAGATAGCGATCGCTCTATCAGTAGTTGCTTTTGGTACAATGCTAGTTCTCAAACAGAAGCTGAGTCTCCAATTATTAAGTATTTTTGCAGCTATTGCGGGTATCTTTCATGGTTATGCTTATGGAGAGGCAATTATTGGTGCAGAAATGACACCTTTATTTGCATATTTGTTCGGCTTTACAACGGTGCAGTTATTAATAGCATTATTGGTAATGAAATCTGCTGAATTAGTCAGTAATTCTTGGGAAAATAAATTCTTTCTTGTAATGCGCTTCCTGGGTTTGGCAATAGGTGCTATTGGAATGGTATTTTTCACCAGCGCCATATCTTAGTTAATAGCACAATTAAATTCCTGGAAATTATCAAAAAAACAAAATGTCTACGCCACAAATATTGTTTGTTTGTACTACTTGTGCGAGTGTTTGGAAAAATGGGAAACGACAAGGCATTAGTGGAGGAGAAAAACTACTTGATCGACTTTCCCAACAATATAAAAATTGGCATTTAAGGGATAGGTTTTCTATCAAGCCAATAGAATGTATGAGCGCTTGTAGTCACTCTTGTGCTATTTCTTTTGCTGCCCCTGGTAAGCACACTTATGTATTTGGAGATTTACCATCTCAAACAGAAGTTTTGTCAGAAGTATCAGCAGCAGTATTAGAATGTGCCAGTCTATATGATGCTAAATCTGATGGATTATTATCTTGGTCGGAAAGACCTGAGCAGTTAAAAAAAGGTGTTTTAGCTAGAATTCCACCATTGAAATAGCAGTCAGCACCTCAGCAGTCAGCTATCAGCTTATCAAGGTGTTTCATTAATTGATAATGGATAATTGATAATTGATAATTACCTCTGGTTAAAACCGAGAGGATTGAAAATAAGGAAATATTATTTCTTCTCTTGGTTGATTGGATATGGCGAGGGGACCCGCTCTTGACAGAGTCGCTCCGCTTTATATGTTGCGGAGCAAAATGCCATCCCTCAACCGCTTTTTTCCCCTTAAAAGGGGAGGCTTTAAACCAGAATAATTTAATTATTAATTATTAATTATTAATTATTCGGTAATGAATGGGGATTTTAATCATCCATAAAAAGCGCACCACGGGCTTTTTAGAATAAGCGTGGGGACTTAAACCCTTGGATTTTTAGCTGTTAACGCAGTTCCTCTGCAAGAAGCTAGCTAAATGCTGGTAATCAGAGCATTCCGGAACGGAAAAGCTAATAGCTAGTTAATTTCGTAAGTATTTCCTGCGGAATGCTTATAAAAAATCATCAATAAACAGTATTAAAATTTATGAGTGCAAAAATTCCCGTTACTGTAATTACAGGCTTTCTCGGCAGTGGAAAAACTACAACAATTCGCCATTTATTACAAAATAATCAAGGTCGTCGTATTGCAGTTTTAGTTAATGAATTTGGAGAAGTTGGCATAGATGGAGAATTACTACGTTCCTGTCAAGTTTGTGATGAAGAAGATGTCACTAATAACATTGTTGAACTAACAAATGGTTGTCTTTGTTGTACAGTGCAAGAAGAATTTTTTCCGACTATCCAGCAACTATTAAAACGCCGAGAAAAAATCGATAGTATTTTAATAGAAACTTCTGGTTTAGCATTACCTAAACCTTTAGTACAAGCATTTCGTTGGCCGGAAATTAAGACTTCTGCAACTGTAGATGGAGTTGTTACTGTTGTTGATTGTGAAGCAGTAGCAAATGGTACTTTAGTAGGAGATATTGATGCTTTGGAAGCTCAACGTCAAGCTGACCCAAATTTAGACCATGAAACACCAATTGAGGAATTATTTGAAGACCAGTTAGCTTGTGCCGATCTAGTGTTATTAACTAAGGTTGATATGGTTGATGAAGCTACTTCTGATAAAGTACAAAATTGGTTAAAGGAACAGTTACCTAAAACTGTAAAAATAGTTCCTTGTATTGGGGGAGAAATTAGTCCGGATGTATTGTTAGGATTTAATGCAGCAGTTGAAGATGATTTAGATGCTCGCCCTAGTCACCATGATACGGAGGAAGATCACGAACATGATGATGAAATTAATTCTGTTCATTTAATTTTAGATCGAGAGTTTGAACCGAAAGAGTTAGTAGAAAAGTTGAAAAAGTTAGCGATAAATGATGAAATTTATCGAATTAAGGGTTTTGTTGCGGTGCCAAATAAACCAATGCGTTTAGTTTTACAAGGGGTTGGTTCGCGCTTTGATTATTTCTATGACCGTCAGTGGCAAAAAGAGGAAGTTAGTCAGACTAAGTTAGTTCTAATTGGCCGTCATTTACAGCTAGAAAAAATTCAGTCTGAGTTGGGAAAAAAATTCTCTAATTAACTAGCTATCAGCTAGGGCACGGTTCAGCTATCAGCCTAAAAATTTGTGTATATAATTGATTGCTCTGCTGATTAAATCTCAAAGCACTGACATATAGAGGTTTTAGCCTTTAAAGGATTGAAAAAAGTGTCTGGTATCACGTTGAAAACTCTCAAAAACTTAGTATAAAAGGCAGGGGGGATAGCAGAAAAATCACGAGCGACAATATCAGACTATCTCTTAATTACAGCAGTTTTGGAGTTGATGAGGTACAAAATTTTAGGACTTTAGGGAGTATTAACCCACCCCTAACCCCTCCGGTGGACGGGAATTTGGCAGTAGAGAAAAAAGATTAATTTTCAAACGGTACCTCACTATCCGCGCAAAGTGCTGTAATTTCTCATTTCCCCTAATTAAGCTTTGCTGATTAATTCTCAAATAATTACCAGATAAAGGTTTTAGCCTTTTTAAGCATTAAAAAAGTACATGGTTTTCAGTTCTTCATGCTCAAAAAGGAGCGCATTTCTAGCGCATAGTTGGGCAAAAAAATTTTTCCCTACTCCCCCACTCCCCTACTACCTAAAAAAGACTTTTTCAGCAAAGCGCTGTAAATCTCAAAGTACTCTTTTGATAAAGATTTTAGCATTTTTGATTTGGTTGATAATATTTTGTTTTAGAGGTTTAAATTAGATGTAGTTATAGATTTATGTTTTTGGTTTTAATATTTTAAACTTTACCGTTTTGGTCTGATTTTTAAATGGGGAAATTTTTCTGACTTGATTAACGAGGTTTCAATCTTTTTAGGGGTTTTTTTCAATTTTGTGATATTCTATACTTGTGATATCATTGGCCTATTTTATATCTTGATTGAGTTTTAAGACTGTTAATTCCTATTTTAGCGTTGTCTTGTCCGATCTTTCTTTGAATTTTATTTGCTCAAAATGACTAATTTTTCTTTGGTCGTTTTTTGCTGTTTTGACAAAAAGTTGTTTGTGTGGTATGTAAAGGTAGTTTTTTCGATTTTCGGGAAAAGTTTTACGTTGAATAAAAAGTCTGGCGTATGGGCAAACAGCCCCAACTAACATTATACTACTCAGAGTTGGTTTGAAAATCCAAGCTCCTTTTCCTCTCTGCCCGGGGAAGTTTTTTAGAGCTTTAGAAGATGAAATGTTTGGCGATCGCAGTTTAGTAACCTGGGTTTTGCGAGGTAGTGAAGCTAAATCTACTGCTAATTTTTGTCTTGATTTTTTCATAGAATCAGACAACCTTTTAACAAACCGAATAAGCGGAACATACTTTCTCTAGGTTTCATAAATTTCAAATCAAGTACAAATGAGAATTTACTGTTTGACATAAGGGGAAAGTTCATCCCACAAATCAGGAAAATTAGCTTTAAAATAATCGGGTTTAGCTATTTCCATATCTTGATATTCAAACCCTGGAGCAACAGCTTCTCCAAGTAAACCAAATTCACCCTCTTCCAGTATTGCTGCTTTCCAATAATCTTTTGGTACTAATAGTTGAGGAACATGACCTTTAGTAACATCAAAGCCAAGTTGAAATTTTGATAATTTTCCGTTTAATTCAAGAACTAAATAAGTCACAGGAGAACCACCATGAAAATAATGAATAATATCTGATTTATTCTTATGGAAGTGGTCAACTGGACGGTTATCAGTAAGCATATAATAAATGGAAGTCAGTAACTTTCTTTCACCTCTTTTTATATCAGTATTTGTAGTTAAATTAGAACGATAGGTTTCTTGAAAATAACCTCCTTCAATATGTTCAACTAAAGATAGTTTTTCAATCAAGTCATACTTGTTCATTAATAATTCAACCTCCGAAAGTAATATAGATAAAATTAAATATTTACTTAGTTTTTACTTATAAATAGCTAAAATTATCAGCTTTTGATTTTAAAATTTACCTTGATTTTAGGATAAGTCTTTAGAAATGAATTAGTCAAAACTACTATGCCCAAAAATAAAAATAATATGTGATATTATCAAAATAATATAGGTCTAAAACCCCCCTTTTTAAGGCGCAATATTTTTGGAGCCTTGCTCAAATCCCCTAGTTCCCCTCCTGGGAGGGGCGGGTGTGGGTTAACTTCTAACTTCTGACTTCGTTAAGTTCGGCTGATTCCTTATAAATGACAGAGGGGTAAGGAGTTAGGAGGGAAGAAATAAGCAATAAATAAGAGGAGGAAAAGGAGGAAGTTTTTTATCACTAATTACCCCGACATGATATGAAAAAATACTTGTGAAAAAACTTTAGTAGTTATATAAAAATAATTAGGTAGGTCGGTAAAACTTCTTTTTTTTAGAATAAATATTCCGACCAAAATAACTACTTATTTATCATTACTAACTAAAGTTTTATGAAGTGACTAATTGTCCATAAGGAAGGGGAGAATTATCTTTATCACCCCCAATTTCAAACCAGTAGTGTATATGAGCTTCGACAAATTCCTCACGACTGATGGAACCTGAGCCATCTGAGTCGATACTGTCGAAAGCTTGGTCAGCATTGTCAGGCTGTTCTTCTCCAGTGTATATTGCCAGGTACTTTCGGTACTCTTCGCCAGATATTTCCCCAGAATGATCGGTGTCAATAATATCGAAGAAAAGCTCGTTTTTATGTCTGCCTACTTCATATATTTTATCTGGTGATTCAGCTAATGATAATGATACGGTTTTTGCAACATTAGTAATCAATTCTTCTTCACTAACTTGAGTGTTATTATCAACTGGTCCCCCTCCAGCAATAAAATACTGGAACAGAGAATGACACATCTCTCGAATTTCTTCATTCCTTGATGAATCACTTTGAAGTTGAATTAAACGATTTGCAATTTCTTCAAAATCGGAAAGGGTTAAAACCCCGTTTTTATCGACATCCATAAGTTTGAAGTAGGTCTTCATTCTGGCACGCCAAACAGTGGATGACAAAAATTTTTCTGTAGACATTTTTACTGATAATTAAAAAAGATTATATGAACTTCTTGATATTATCA
This sequence comes from Okeania sp., assembly GCF_983059655.1. Lineage (NCBI taxonomy): Bacteria > Bacillati > Cyanobacteriota > Cyanophyceae > Oscillatoriales > Microcoleaceae > Okeania > Okeania sp. The sequence goes on along the minus strand of NZ_CEZPJD010000003.1, from coordinate 21,460 downwards.
TTATCTATAAAGTTTGAGTTAATTTAGTCATATAGCAGAAGGAAAAAGGAAATAAGGAATAAGAAAAAGTATTACGTTTTTTGAGTTTTAAACTTTTTAACTGTCCGCGCCCTTTCCTTCGACTGCTATAATTGCTTATTAACTAATTGGTCGGCATAAACAGCTTAAATCTAAATTCTGCACTTCAAAACTAAGTATTAATAATAAAGTATTTATGCTTAATATTTTCCTGATGATTTGACTTTAATAAAGGTCAATAAAAATAATTAATGCGGATATATAAATAGGGCTTGCTGAAAAAGTCTTTTTTAAGGAGTAGGGGAGTAGGGGGAGAATTTTTTTGCCCAACTATGCGCTAAAAATGCGCTCCTTTTTGAGCATGAAGAGCTGAAAACCATGTACTTTTTCAATACTTAAAAATGCTAAAACCTTCATCTGGTAATTCTTTTAGATTTAATCAGCAAACCCTAAATATTCACTTATCTGCCATTTTTTCTACTTTTTCTCTTACAGATAACTGAAAACCTGACTTTAAAACTAAGATAAATCCTAATCCTGATAATATACAAACTACTATTGCTGCCTTCATAAATCCTCCTACAAATAAAACTGAAGCTGAGAGGAAAGTAAAACCAGAAAAACAAGTATAAATCAAAATTTTTAACGCTAAATTAATTCGTTTTAATAATCGATCATTTTCAATAGAGCGGACTCTAAATTGAATTTCCCCATCTTCAATTTTAGTTTCTAATTGACGGATTAAAAGTTCACTTTTACTAGGCTGCTGTAACTTATACTTAATAAAATCTCTTGTCTGTTTTGCCAACTCTCCTACAACTCTACCTCTACCTTGAGCAACAGTAATACTTTTCACAAAAGGTTGAGCGCAAGTAACCAAACTATAGTCAGGATCGAGTTCTCTAGCAATACCATCTAAAGTAGATAGAGACTTCAGAATAAAAATCATTTGAGAAGGCAAACGAAATGGTTGCTGCTCAAATAAAACATAAAGTTCTTCCTTAATTTCATCAAAATTATAAAAATCTACTGGTTTATCTGTAAAATTATCTAATAAAAAATTTACCAATCTTCTCACAGGCATAACATCTGGCATTGGCTCAATTAAACCAATAGTAATCAAAGTATTAAGCACCTGGTCAACATCTTTTCTGAGAATAGCAAAAAACGTTTTAATCATCTGGTCTTTAGTCAATGACTTTACCTCAGCCATCATGCCAAAATCATAAAAAATTACACCACCATTTAAACTAACAGCTAAATTCCCAGGATGAGGATCGGCTTGAAAAAAACCATCCAATAATAACTGCCTTAAGTAACAACAAACTCCTATTTGATTAATCCGTTTCGGGTTAATATTACAACATTCTAGTCGTACTTTGTCATTAATTTTAATTCCCGGTAAATACTCAAGAGTGATAACTTTTTCCGTAGTATAAGTCCAATAAACAAGAGGTACAATTATTTCCGGATAATCTTTAAAATTTTCCCGAAAACGGTCAGCATTTTTACCCTCATTTACATAATCAATTTCTTGATAGAGAATTTTAAAAAAATCATAATAAATAGCATCTAATTCATACTTCTTAGCCCAGGCAAAATACTTTTGACAAAAACGGATAACATTTTTAACAACTTTTACGTCCAAGTCAAATAAAGATTTTAATCCAGGGCGCTGTACCTTAACTACAACTTCCTCACCTGTTTGTAATTGAGCTTTATGCACTTGTCCAAGACTAGCTGCAGCAATGGGACGTTCTTGAAAATCTCGATACAGAGAATAAAGAGAGTTACCAAGCTCTGACTCAATAATAGCGATCGCTTCTGTTGTGCCAAAAGGAGGTACTTGATCTTGTAATTTTCCTAACTCCTCCACATATTCCTTCGGTAATATGTCAGCGCGCGTGGATAAAGACTGACCTATTTTGATAAAAGTTGGGCCTAAATCTAGCATAGTTTGGACTAGCCACTGAGCACGAAGCTTTCTCACAGAGGCAGACTTATTTTGAAATAAATTGTCCCACCATAAAAAGAAAAAAAATTTTCCGAAGGCACTAAAAACATCTATTTTTCTGGTTAGAGGAGAATATTGAGTGCGTTGCCAACGAAGGGACTTAGAAGCATCTTGAGTGAGCATACTATAAGTTATGTAAATCTATCCACCGTCCATTGATTGTAACTGGGAAACTAAAATTCCGGAAGATCGGTTATTTCAGTTGTCAGTATCGAGCTAAAAAAGAACAGCTAGCTCTCTTGACATTTTGTTACAGATTCTTACAGAAAAGTGCATTTCCTTTTTGAAAGAGAAGATTGGGAAAAAGTACCTTTTCATAACCGTATTTAGTCTAAATTATGTTAATGGTATTAAAACAAGGAAAAGTCTGATTATGTCTAGCGAACAAAGATCGAAACATCCCTTCTATATGTACGAGGCGATTTTTGCACAACCTCAAGCATTTACTCATGCAGCTAAACGCAATGAAGTCTTAATTGATAATTGCGCTACCCGTATAGCCTCCTGCGAGCGACTATTTTTAGTTGGTATTGGAACTTCACATCATGCAGCTATGGTGGGTGAATACTTAATGCATTTATATGGGGGAGACATCTTCACACAAACATTTCACTCATTTGATTTTGCCCTTTATAAACCCCGAATAACACCAAAAGATTGTGTCATTGGTATTAGTCATCGCGGGAATAAACTTTATACAGTTGAATCTCTCAAATATGCTCGCGAAGTAGGTTGTTACACAGTGTTAATTACCGGCGAAGGTGTAACTACTGAGGCTGTACAGAGCGATATCACCTTACCTACAGTTGCACAGGATAAGTCATCTGCCCATACTATTAGTTATACTGGTACAATTTCAGTCTTATCTACTCTTGCGGATCGTATTGGTTATCATCGTACTGGGACAAGTCTTCTATCGAAAAGTTTTCTAGAGCATGAACTTTCTGAGCTATTGTCTGTAGCACTAGAAACGGAGAATGAGATGGTACGCTTCGCCCACGAACAAGTCAATCGGCGACGTATCTGGTTAGTTGGTGGTGGCCCAAATGCTATTACAGCTTCTGAAATCGCCCTTAAAATTAAGGAAACTTCTTATTTGCAAGCTGAAGGTATGTCAATCGAAACAATGCTGCATGGGCCATTTCAATGCACTGAAGCAGAAGATCTCTTTATTTTGATTGCGCCAACTGGCCCAGCACAGAGGCGCGTTTTCGAGCTAGCCGGACTTATCAAAGAAATTGGTGCAGCCTATCTAGTAATTAGTGACGGGGCAGTGGAATCGCTGCATGCTAGCGCAACAGGGTGGGTTATTGTTCCAAAAGTTCCAGAACCATTCTGTTCTCTAACCTGCCTTGTACCACTCCAATTATTTACCTACTACTTAGCATTAGAGTGTGGAACAAACCCTGATGGATTTCGGCTCGAAGACCCACGTTTTGCGCGGGCACGCTCATTAATAGAGTTGTAGGAAAGGGTTATTTTTTGAATTTGCTAAAAAAATGATACAAATGATACAGAAATAAATAGAGAATTTCTTATTTTTTATCGGCTTCTTGTTTAGCTATATGGCTGTATTTTTGGTAAAGTTCAGCCCGATTGACTGCCACATCGTAGCGTGAATAATTTGGAGAAACAGAGGCCATGAGTCGTGATGCCTGTTGCCATTTGGAGGCGATCGTCATCCACTCCTCTTGAGACTGAGCTGTTTTACCATCAGCAGCCGCTTCTTGAGCAAGTCGAACAGCTTGAGCAAAAGCTTCTTTCGACTCAGCTATAGTATCCTCTAAATTTTTAGTAGTGGGATCGGGAGATTGTAAAGTTGTATTTTCTGTAGTTGATATTCTATTTAACCTAGAAAAGTTTAGCCATTTATTAACTTGGATGCCCAAAACTAGCATCAACATACTCAGAAAAAAACCACCCATCATACCCAGTTGGAATTGATTTTGCTTTTCCATTTGAGCGCGATCGACACTTTTAGATAGATATATGGGGGTTGGTTTAGGCTTACTTGTCTGAAAATGAAGTGCTATTTGTTTAAAAATATTTGGCCTAGCCAAAGTAATTTGTTGAGACCAGAGCAACTTATCTTTTGGGTCTTTAGTAATTTCATCTAGCCATAGTAATTGCTGTTCTTGGACAATTCTACTATTAATATTTACTTTTCGGATATTACGAGGTGAGATGTCTTCGAGAGTATGCTTAACTTGCTTGACAAGGTGAGACTGTTCTAACTGTTCAATCTCGGGTGCTTCACATAAAAGCTGTAAAACGCCATCAGAAAATATAGCTCTAATTCTTACATCTAATGTAGCAAGCTGTTGATTAAGAACTTGAATAATAGCTGCTACACTTCCTTGACGTGCTTGTATAAATATATCGTTAATTTGATCTGTCATTGGTAGTTACTGCAATTAATTTAATAGTTTACTCAGATAGTTAAATATAATTTTTAATTTGTCTAAACTTTCTTGGTCATACTTCACAATTATTACCGAAAAGAAAGCAATATAGCATTTCCCAAAATCGTGAGGTACAGTTATCTTTTTGTCTTTTTATTCCCTGTTCCCTCGAGCCTAAAATTTTGTACCTCACGCTTTTTGGCAATTGCGATCAAATCAAATCAAATCAAATATAAATAGCTTTATACCTTTTTCTTAAGATGTAGATAGGAAAAGAGTTATAATTTTTCACATATATTTCTTGCATAATTTAATTCTCACTATAAAACCTTAGCCTTACTTATAAACTGGTTGTTTCATTAATATGACTAACTTCTGATTAACAATAGAGTTATACAATATAAAGAAAAATTCAATCTGTTATCATCCCTTTTTTCTCTTTTCTGTTCTATATTTCCGACAACTACAGCTAAGTCTATTAATTCTGCAAGAGGTTTAGGATATTAGCTATTTGAAGTTAAGAACCTTATGTTAAAATTTTCTACAGCAATAGAGGGAAAACAAAAAACTGATTATGGCCCAATCCCTAAAAGGCAAAATATTTGTAGTAGATGACAATATTGATACCGACGTGCGACTCGTTGGCCACTCAACTAGGAAACTGGGTATAAATGGCCGTTCCAAGCCAATACATGAGGACAACCTCGACTTGTGAATAACTCTTATTACCTTGGTGGTGAAATTCCATCCGCCTTGTTGTTAGGTTGACAGCATAGACCACGGGGTAGCGACTGAACATCAATCCCCGAAGCTGGTTTAAAAGCGGGACAATACCAGTTACCAGGAACGATACCGCAAGCAAAGGCTGACAAGTGGATGAACAGGAAGGTAATTAAACTCTCGTTACAATTAGCCATTCCAAAGGTAGCTATGGAATGTAGGACGAAAGTCAGGGGGTCAATGGATAATCCTATGTCTGTGGGGTTGTCAGCAACCATGCCGAACCCTCCGGGAGAGTTTGCCCCACTAAATCAGCCGTAACAAAGGAATAAGGGAACGAGGAAACCTCCCTAAGACACCTAAGAATATAGGTCGATAACTTAGGAAGCCATTCAAGGTCAATCTACACAACGGATGTAGGTCTTAGGGAGAGTAGGATTGGGTAAAAAGCTCTCGAGCTGACGTACCCACTGTTAGACGTAATGTAGAGGAACCATTAGCTATGAATAAAGCTAAAACCCTAAAAAGACGTTTGGGAAACCCAAAACCATTTTTAAGCGTGGCATGGGACACAAACGATATACCGGATGCCTGTAGTGTCAATCCAAATTTCAAATGGAAAGACATTAAATGGAAGAAGGTGGAAAAGTATGTGTTTAAGTTGCAAAAACTCATCTACAGAGCATCCAGCCGTGGCGAAATCCGCAAGATGCGTAAATACCAAAGACTTCTGACCAAAAGTTATTACGCTAGGTTGCTAGCTGTTAGGCGCGTGACTCAAGATAACCAAGGTAAGAAAACTGCGGGCGTAGATGGTATTAAAAATCTACCACCAATGCAGAGACTGAACTTGGTTGATTTATTAAACACGCGATACCTGAAGGCAAGCCCTTCGCGTAGAGTCTGGATACCAAAACCAGGGAGGGATGAAAAGAGACCTCTTGGAATCCCCACAATGTACGACCGTGTATTACAAGCTCTGGTAAAGTTAGGTATGGGACCAGAATGGGAGGCACGTTTTGAACCTAATAGTTATGGTTTTAGGCCAGGACGGTCAACACACGATGCCATAGAGGCCATCTTTGACAGCATTATAAATAAACCTAAATATGTTTTAGATGCTGATATATCCAAATGTTTTGACCGAATTAACCACGATGCACTTCTAGGTAAGATAGGTCAATCTCCCTACAGACGATTAATCAAACAATGGTTAAAGTCTGGAGTATTTGACAATAATCAATTCCTAGAATCTGTGGAAGGTACACCACATGGAGGGGTAATATCACCCTTACTAGCAAACATCGCCTTACACGGTATGGAAGAAAGGCTAATGGAATTTGCCGAAAAACTCCCCCTCAGATATCCAAGTGGAGGGGTAATGGCAAAACGGCACAAACAAAAAAGCTTATCTTTAATACGCTATGCTGATGACTTCGTAATCTTACATGAAGACATCGAAGTAGTGTTACAAGCTAAAACCGTAATACAGGAATGGTTAAACCAGGTAGGATTAGAACTAAAACCAGAAAAAACTAAAATTGCCCATACATTGGAGGAATATGAAGGGAATAAACCCGGATTTGACTTCTTAGGTTTTACTATTAGGCAATGGAAAGTAAAGACAGCCAAACAAGGATTTAAGACGCTGATTAAACCGTCCTCTAATAGTATAAAAGCTCATTATCGGAAACTGGCGGATATATGTGATAAGAATAAAACCGCTCCAACTAAAGCTTTAATAGCTAAGTTAAACCCGATAATAAAAGGATGGGCTAACTACTTCTCCCCCGCAGTCAGCAAAGAGGTATTCAGCAAACTGGATATGCTCTTATGGAAAAGGATATGGCGATGGGCAAGTAGAAGGCATCCAAATAAGTCAGCCAAATGGGTTAAAGATAAGTATTTCCCTCACTGCAAAAAAACCAGGAATTGGGTACTCAATGACGGTGAATATATACTAAACCAACACTCAGATGTTCCTATCGTAAGGCACATCAAAGTTAAAGGTAATAGATCCCCTTATGACGGCGACTGGACTTATTGGAGTAGTAGAATCGGCAAACATCCAGGCGTAAGGAAAGAAGTCACAACGCTCCTAAAGCGACAAAAGAATAAATGCGCATTTTGTGGATTAACCTTTAGTCCGACTGACCTTATGGAAGTAGACCATATAAAACCAAGGTCTGAAGGTGGTGACAACACACTAAAGAATAAACAATTGTTGCACCGACACTGCCACGATACTAAGACTGCCTTAGACAACAAAACATATCCAAAGCCTAAGTTACAGGATTTACCTGACAATTATCTATGGGTTGGCGATATGTTGATACTGAGGTAGGGATGTACCCATGACAAGGGACGTTTAAGAGAGGAGCCGTGTGAGGTGAAAGTCTCACGCACGGTTCTGAAGACGAGTCGGGTAGGGTAACTTACCTGGCTTAGTTTAACCAAATTATTCCTGCCGAGTACCTGACTTTGGTTCCTTCCAAGCCAGATGAATATGAAAAGTTAGGCAGTTATGCTCTATGTGGGTTACCCGATCGCTACGGTAAGTTTATCTCACCGGGAGAAATGAAGACCCAATATCCAATCATTGTGGCTGGAGAAAACTTTGGTTGTGGGTCTTCGCGGGAACACGCACCTATCGCCTTGGGTGCTTCTGGCGTCCAAGCAGTAATTTCTCAATCTTATGCTCGCATCTTTTTTCGCAATTGTTCGGCAACCGGTGAGTTATATCCTTGGGAGTCTGTCGATCGCCTATGTGAGTTATTTGAAACTGGTCAGGAAATTACTATTGATTTTGAAGAAAATCAGTTAACTAATCATACTCTTGGTAAGACTTATCAGTTGAAGTCTTTGGGAGAAGTAAAACCTGTCATTGATGCTGGTGGTCTTTTTGCCTATGCACGTCAAACAGGTATGATTTCCCAAAAACCAAGTTAAATTTTTATTTTCAGTAGGAGAGAAACTAATCTCTCCTTTTTGCTGTTCAATTTGCAGATTCTTCATCTTGATTAATATTAGCTTCTTAATTCGATAATTTTTAGTTGTTGACTTTTGCATTTGATGCAAGCTCAATCTTCAGAACATACCAGTCTAAAATTAATTATTTTATATTAAGAGAATTATTTCTACTGTCGTGTTGGCAATTTCTTTAATTTCTGGTTGGAGTTGGAGAAATTATAATGTTATGGCAACTTGGGCTGAAGTTAATCTGAATTAATGGCGAGTTTCAGACAATATATATAATTAATATTTAAGCCGATTCTAAGTCCAGATATTCCTAGTCTTTAAGTTAGTACCTATTCATATCATGTCTGGATAATTAGTGATGAAAAATGTTCTCCTCTTTTTACCGAATAAAATCAAATCTGCCTAATTGCACATATATCCAATAACGTCATAATTAGGATTTTAAGCTATTAGACATCTCCAATAATAAAAAATAAAATCAATTATCCTACATAAATTATCAATTATTTCCCCCTACTCCCTACTCCCTACTCCCTACTGGAGATTTCTATTGATTGTGAGGTTATTTAACCGGATTTGATATAATTAGTAATTAATAATTAAATAATTCTGGTTTAAAGCCTCCCCTTTTAAGGGGAAAAAAAGAATAATATTTCCTTATATTCAATCAAGAGCGGTTTTAACCAGAGGTAATTATCAATTATCAATTAATGAATTCCTGACTCCTTCTTCAATTACAGAAATAATTTGACTTTTAATTTTAGCAAAATCAACTAAAATATGCCCTCTTCATACTTTTTCTATCAGAGAAAGTAAAAGAGGGAAAAGGCAACATATAGATGAGTTGGTACATTGACCATCAATGCATTAATTTTGCATAAATTCCTGTAAACCACGAGTCATCATTTCAACTATTCCCTCTTGGTTATTCAGTTCAGTTTTTGCCTCAGTTTCTATACGCTCTACTACATTACCTGGAAGATTCAGTAATTGCTTTAAATTTTCATAAGCAGCTTCTTCATCTTCATTAATATTAGGTTCTTCAGGAGTACGAGCGCTACAAGCAATTACCTCGTAACCCAACTTTAGCACCAGTTCCCGTTCTTGTTGGGATTCTAATTTAGGAATTGATTCCCCTAATGGGATATTTTGCATGAAATAATCCCTTAATTCTTCCTGAAGTTGTTGCTGTCCATCTCCTGTAGCAAAAAGACTACTGAATCGATTTAACATTAAGTCTACCTCTTCTTGCGCCAGTTGTCCATCAGACCAAGCCATATAAGCAACAATCCGCAACAAATTCATCTGGCGTGGAGTAATAGATGGAGGTGGAGGTGGTTGTACTGCCATAGATTTTTCCTCAATTTTTGGCTATTCATAGCTAAAGTTTTAACCTATCATCAACTCAGCAATTATTATCCAATCTTTGACAATTTTTAACTGAATCTGTGAGAAGTCCCACCATGCTATTGGCCTTTATCCATTAGACATCTGGCGATCATCAAAAATTAAATCAATCCCATACGCATAAATCATCAATTCTTTTCCCCTACTCCCTACTCCCTCTTTTCCGGAGAGGTCTATTGATGAGACGGACTTTGGTGGAGCGAGGCCAACAACCGCCAGCTCTTATTGAGTAGGGGAGTAGAGGAGTGTGGGGAAGGTGGGGAGATATAGCAAGGAACGAGTTACTGCTTGACTTATGTTGATGATGAATCTTAAGACAGAGAAACACTGTTCCCACTGTTGCTTGTTGCCTGTTACCGAAAAATTGTGGGTATGTGCCTCCCCTTTTAAGGGGATAAAAAAAGAATATATTCCTTATTTCAAGCCTCTTGCTTGACCTTTGTCATGCTCCGCAAACAGCCTTAGGTACTGATAACTGATAACTGATAACTGATAACTGAAATGACCTGCTATCAAGAAAGATTTGGCAGTGGCACATCGGTTGGAACATTTTTTTATTCCTAATAAAAGGGATTTGATATCAGGGATACCTGGCGCGGGAGCAAGATGCTATCACTGTTATCAATAACAAAAATTGCCGGATAATGCACAACTAATGAAAATGTATCACCACCCTTCTTCATCAAAAGAATTAGGGTTTGCTGAATAAAGTATTTTTGCTCTTTGTAGGTAGTAGTTAGGATGTAGAAGCAATGGTAATTACAGAATCAGTGGCCAAAACAATGGTAACAGTGATTTTTCGGCTTTTACTTCCCAAAAATCCTCACTTTTTTAAATATTACTTGTGAAAAGCTCATACTTTTTCCAGACATAATTTACCTCAAACCAATATCAGTCAATACTTTGCTATTTAATCAGCAAGCCCGAATTAGAGATGAGGAAAAGAATGCGATCGCATTAGCTTTGTCATATATACGATTTTTATAGTGCCAGAAATTCTCCCACTATTACTATCTATCCATAGCACCCGCAAGAGTTAGTTAGGATATGGAACGATCGCGAACATTAGAGAGGAAAAGATTTTTCCCACTATTAACTTTTCCTTGTCATAGCAGCTATTTTAGTGATTATATTAGTCATTGGAATTTTCTTCTTTCAGCTGAAGATCAATTGTGATCTATGTCATTAGTTAGTCAACAAAAGTATCACTAATCAAGCTTCATGTTATCACTAGCCAAGCTTCATGTTATCACTAATCAAGCTTCATGTTATCACTAGCCAAGCTTCATATTATCACTAATCAAGCCCATCGAAATCACTTACTAACTACATCACAATATTGGATAATGACTTTGTATTTAAAATTAACAAGGTAGAAAAAATTATGGCTATCTTAATTCGTCCTTTAGGTGATTTTAACAAAAAAAAGAGTTCTCTGCTACAACAGAAGTTGAAACAAATGTTAGCTAATAGCTCAGAAAATTGCTGTGTAGTAGACCTTGCCACTATCCATTCCATTAATAATTATGGATTAGTCACTTTGGTCGCATTACATCGTATAGCAAAGAAAAATGGTTGTAACTTATATCTAATAAATTTGAACGATCCAGTTAAATATTATCTAGAACTTACTGGACTAGACAGAAAGTTTAATATTAAGCAGAATGTGAAAAATATTAAGCATAAGCCAGATAGTAAACTGAATTATTGTTCTCATATCAATCCAGACAAGCAGGTTATTTGATGATGAACAAAGGAATGATTATAACAATTATCAAAAGTAATGATATACTTAATATACGACTTCAATTATTAAATAATTAATACGAGATAAATTACTTTTTTGGTAATTATTAGCTGGTTAGTGTGAATTATTCTCATGTTTAATCCTCCCATACTCTCCTGTAAAATAAAATGCATAAAAATTTTTGAGGGTATTATATACTGTTATGTTCCCACTGTAGACATCGGCAAAAAATGCCATTAAATATGAAAATTTTTGAATGTACAGAATATGGTTTCACTGCCGAAAGAGACTTTAATTCTGCTATCAATCGTAAAATTATGTACATCAGTAGGTACAGTTCCCAGCGATTTTTAGCCTGCGGTCAGTAGTATTCTGTATTTCCCTACTACTGACTACTGTAAGTAAGTTAATCTGACTGTTCCTCTAACTGCGTAAACTTAGCTAGAGTAAGAGTAGTTAAACAATCGTAAAATTGGTAAAATTATATTTACATAATGAATCAGAACTTATCCTACTAATCTCATTATTTTAGATGAACTAATTCTCGATCGAGTTGGCTGTATCATTTTATCAATGTTGTTTGAGAATATATTATTTCTCAAGCACTTAGAATTGAAAATATTCTAGAAAACGGAAATTATCAGGAACTTATAAGCAGGAATAAAAATTATTATTTATTCCTTGTTTTTAAGTGCTAAAAATCTGCAAGATAAGTCATTTTTTACTGCAAATCAAAGCATGAGTAAAATCAACTACAACAATACATTTTACCAATTCCGATATAGTTTTTCAGCATCAAACATAATCTCTTCATTTGGCAATCTAATCTTTGATTTTTGTCGTTCATAAAGACTTTCTACTGCCGTTGTATCCTGGTCAATAACAGTAGCTGCAGCCTGTAAAAATGATTTTTTAAACAAAAACTTAAAGACAGGATTTTTGAATTTTCCATATAACAAAATAAATGTTTTTGTTACCTTTTCACTTTCTGGGTAAACAATGTGAGTTTGAACAATATTACCTACTGGTACTTCAGGTAAGAATGTTGTAATTGAAGGAAAAGAATATTCTAGAGTATTGTTCATAACTTTAGGAATTATCCCCAAAGCCGGATTTTTTAAAATTTCTCCGAAAGTATTTTCAGCTCTTGTTATATATTGTTCTACTTTAGCATAACATCCATTAGTTTGATATGACTTAACATCACATGAGGTAATTTCAAATAAATCCTTATGAGTACCATTTTGATGATTATAATCATAGTTAACAAGCATACTGCTTAAAAAGTCTGCCTGAATACTCTTTTCTCCACTTACTCCAATAAATTCATATTCTTCAGTTACTTTTTGAATTAACTCAGGAATTGGTAATCTTGGTTCATATCCACCATAAGTCCAAAGACAATCTTCTTTAACAATTAATTCTAAAGGTTGGGTGAGTGGTTGAGTTTCTAATTGACCTGCCTTATATAATTTTCCTGCTCCATCAAATTCTAGAGCGTGAAAAGGACAAGTTATTGTGTTTCGTTCTTGACAAACCCAGCCTTCAGATAAGGGAGCTTGAAAATGAGGACAGATATTATCGAGGGCAAAAACTTCGCCTTTTTTGTTTTGCCAAATAACATAATCTTTCCCGTTTAAAGTTATTTTTTGAGGTTGATTAACTCCTAGCATAGACTTATGAGCAATCAACCAAGGTGCGCCTGGTAAAATTGGTTTCATATCTACCTCTTATATATTCGGAAGTGGAAGAGTGGGGGAGATTAAAGTAATTTAAGAAATTTAAGAAATTATCAACATATAGTATATAATCGGATTCTATATCAAAAATTATGTTTACTAATGTAAGCATTTCCTGCGGAATGCTGCGCAAACAACTATTATCTGTCAGCTAGAGCGCAACAAAACTCTCTCATATAGGACAGTATTTAAATTAACAACTGACTTTAAGGGCAAGGAAGGCAACTTTTGTAGTAAGACAGTTTGTAGTAAGACAGTTAATAAAAGCTTTGATCCTAAACTAAAAGCAATAGCTGATAGCTGACGGCTGAATGCTTACTTACTAACAAAAAAAATGTTTTAATTTCCATTCCTTATCTACAGGGTTGTATTATTTCTGAGATTCTGAAGTTGAAGATTATTCAAATAATAATTCCCTGGCTCCAGCATAACCAGACTCTACTATTTGACAAGCCATTTGTTCATAAGCTCCAGACTCATTTGGTGTAGTCGTTGCTAAACCATCTACATAGCGATTAAACATACAAAAAGCTGCTGCAATTAATTCTGTGTCGTGAATTTCTCGATCTGTTGCACCTACATTTTTTGCCTTTTGAATATCATCCTCAGAAACTTGTTTGCCACCAAGTTGTACCTTTGCTGCTATTTTCAATAGAGCTTTAAGTTTGTCAGTAATATCTGCATTCTCAACGTTGTTGTAAATTGCATCAACTAAATTACTATTGCGCTTGAGAAGTTGTTTTGCTACCGTACCATGAACACCTGTACAAAAGTTACATTCATTTCGACAGGATACATAAGCAGCTATTAACTCCCGCTCCTCAACTGATAGGGGTGAGTCTCCTCTCAATAAGGTTTCACTCAAGTCCAACAGGAGTTTACCTGTATCTGGCCGATATTTCATTAATCCCACAATGCCGGGAAAGCCTGATGGTATATCTATATGTGCCATCTATTGTTCCTTTTTTAACTAACTAACTATTTAGTTAGTTATTAATATAAAGCTTTTAAATGTGGTTTGTCAAGAGTTAACAAAGCAAATGCTAATATTAATTAACTAAAGATTAAGGCCAAAATATGGCCAGAACAATTAGTGTAAAACTTGGCCTTTTCAGAGCAAGGCAGTAAATTTTTTGGGAGTCTATTTATAACAGTTGTGAAGGATCAAACCAAAGAAAAACCATCACTGAACAAGAAAGGAAGATTGCGCGATCGAGAAGCAACAAAAGCAGAAATTTTAGATGCAGCAGAGGAGGAATTTGCGAAATATGGTTTAGCTGGGGCAAAAATAGACGCGATCGCAGCTCGTACAGGAGTAACAAAAGCCATGATTTACTATTATTTCAAAAGTAAGGAGGTTTTATATCAGGAGGTTTTTCAACGCTTGGCTATAGAACTTAATCAGATGATTCAGCAGTCGCACCTAGAGCAGTTGCCAGCAGAAGTAGCTTTGAAAATGGCAATACGTTCAGCGATCGCCTACGAAGCATCTCATCCGTATAGAGGGAGACTGTGGTTCCATGAAGCAATTCAAAATCAGGGTAAATACGGACAATTAACTGGTTGGCAAGATAGCTTTGTATTTTTGATGGGTCTTTTGGAGCGGGGAATAGCAGAAGGAAGTTTCCGGCAGATCGACCCATTTTTGACAACTATAAATATTCTAGGGATTTGTACTTTTTATTTTGATGCTCAGGAAAATCTCAGTTATATCAAACCCGATCGACAACTTTTGAGTCAGGAAATGATTGAAAAACAAACTCAAGAAGTAATCAATTTAGTTCTAGGTGGCGTGCTTTTATATTCAGAAAACTCTAGTAAAGTTTAAAATACAAAAAAAAGGTTAAATTTTTCTATAGTAATTTAATTAGTTTATTTTTTACATCTATAATTAACATTTAATAATTTGGAACCTATTCGGGATAGAGGATCGTCATGATCGCTGTTTATATTGATGATCCCTAATCAATAAATCCCCAATATTTTATGTTAAAAAACAGAACTTTTCAATTGCTATTAAGTACTATTTTATCTATAGTAATTTGCTTATTTATTGGTTATATTACTCCGAGAAATTGGTGGGATAATTCCTGCGATATAACTTTATTAGACAAAGGTATATCTATCTATATTTATGATACTGGTATCCACACAGATATTCTAGTTCCAGTCAGAACTAAAACTTGGGATTGGCAGCAATATTTAAACTTAAAATTAATAGCTAATCCATCAGTTTCCATAAATTATCTAGCTTTTGGCCTTGGCGATAGAGCCTATTTTCTCGAAACTTATACTGGGACATCATTGCCAATTGTGACCATTATGAAGGCCATTTTCTTGCCAACACCCTCTGCTATGAGGGTATTAGCATATCAAAATATTCCTCAACAATATGAAATTAAGTGTGCTATAATTAATCAATCTAATTACCGTAGGCTGATGAAATTCATCAATAATTCCTTCCAGTTAGATGCCCAAGGTAATAAAGTAAACCTAATCGTAGACGATAATTATGGAGGCGGTTTTTATGCAGGAAAAGGTAGTTATTCAATTTTAAGAGGCTGTAATGATTGGACTGCTGAAGGTATGAAATTAGCAGGAGTAAAAACTCCTGTGTGGTCAGGACTTTCTAGTTCGATTATGTATCATATTAACAGTAAGTGCAACTGTTAAAAAATAGTAGTTTTGAATACAAAAAATATTGTCTATGAATATTATACCAGCAATCGATATATTAGACGGACGTTGTGTACGGTTATATCAAGGAGATTATAAGCGAACGCAAGTGTTTAATGATAACCCAGTTGATGTAGCAAAAAGATGGGTAGATGAAGGAGCAACAAAGCTACATTTGGTAGACTTAAACGGTGCAAAGGCAGGTCAACCTGTAAATCAAAGGACAATAGAAGCGATTATCAAAGCAGTAGATGTACCAATACAATTAGGGGGCGGTTTACGCAACTATTCTGCAGTAGCAAGCGTGCTTGCCCTTGGTGTCAAACAAGCTATTTTAGGAACTGTAGCAGTCGAACGACCTCAGTTAATATGTAACCTCTGTCAAGAATTTCCTGGTCAAATTATTGTAGGCATTGATGCCAGAGATGGTAAAGTCGCGACTAAAGGTTGGTTAGAAACATCTGAGATCTCAGCAACTGAACTCGCTCGGCAAATGGCTAAACTAAAAGTTGCAGCAATCGTCTATACTGATATTCACCGAGATGGTACTCTTAAAGGCCCTAACATACAATCCTTAAGGGAATTAGCTGCTGCCACCAATATTCCCATTATTGCTTCTGGTGGTATCAGTTCAATTACTGATTTGTTAAGTCTGTTAGCATTAGAAACCATGGGCGTAGAAGCTGCAATTGTTGGTCGTGCTTTGTACACTGGTGATATTAGTTTGACAGAAGCAAATCAAGCTGTAGGTCAAGGACGTTGGCAAGATATTCCTCCAAATTTAGGATATTCTGCTTTTGCTTAAGATCGAATCCTTATAATTGCATATAGCTCTAAAATTTAGACCAATATGGAATAGGATATAGCAGGGAACAGCGGTGTTACCCCTCATTGGTGAAAGGTGTGCTTGGTAGCGCACTTCTGCAACTCAACACTGGGAAAAACATTTCCCCTTATTCGTTTTACGATCAGCATAAGTCAAACACTAACTCGTTCCTTGCTATTGTTTCTGTGTTTCTCATTCTTTATTCCCTAAAAGTCTAAGATATCTCACAATTCAAACAAGATTACTATTAAACCTCTCCAAAAGCAATTATTATCTATAAAATTAAGTAGGTCGGTGTTGAAAACTATCGTTATGAAAAGGCAGGATGCAGAAGGCAGAAGGGAAGATAGTTTTTGGCAAATTTACTTTTCGTTACTAACTTGCTGTTTTTTTGCACCCTTCTACTTAAATTGTAAATTAGTATCCACTCAATATGATGGGGTAGGAAATGATTATAACTGCCAAGGCCAATGAATATAGATATCTCCAGAAAAGAGGGAGTAGGGGGAAAGAATTGATAATTTATGTGCGATACTCATCATAAAAAGAACGAAAGCTACCTCAAAACCATTCAAAGGGAAGTAAAAAATCTAGGGTCAAAATAGATAGAGAAGAAATATTTAGAGTATCCAATGGAATTACTGCCCATGGATGCACAAATCATTCAAGACATCACCCTGGGAACTGATAATGTATGATTCCGTAAACAGAAATATTACTCACACTCTACGCGAAAAACTTATCTAGCAGAATTACCAGCAGGTTACGAAGGAGAATTTGGTCCGGGAATCAAAACCTTCATCATCAGTTTGTACTATGGGGCAAATATGACCCAAGGCAAACTATTAGACATCTCCAGAAAAGAGGGAACAGGGAACAGGGAACAGGGAACAGGGAAGAATAATTGATAATTTATGGATAAGAATTGATTTTATTTTTGATTTTTGGAGATGTCTATTAGAGTTTCTAGAGGAAATGAGCATCTCCATTTCAGTCGGGAATTTGTTTAATTTATTAATCAAAAACCAGTCTTTTTTTGAAAGAGAAAAAAGCGAAATTTATGAAGTAGGACTATTGATAGCAAATCCTGTAAAGCTAATGCACAGTTTTAGATGTGTCGTTCTACTACTGGACTTCCCCATCTTCCCACACTTCCTACTCTCTACTCCCTTTTTGACAGAGATAAACACCCTCTTCTTGATTAGCAGCTTCCCCATAATTCAATATATTTATCCCATAACTACTGAGGATTTTTTGCAGCTTTGTTGTCGTATAACGGTAAGAAAAAAACAACCCAATTTTATCCCCACTTTTCCACTAAATTAGTTGGTCATCCAGTTTAAAACTCACATCATTGATTCAATTCAAAACAAGCATTAACTCTTTTCAAATTAGGATTTTCCTCATCATCTTTAATCCCAAATTTAATCTTCCCATTTTCCCGATTAACTCCCACATCTTCCAAAACAGTAATCAGCCAATCTTTTGTTAATTCATTATCATATTGTGGCAGAATTTTTTCAATACCCCGAACATAATCTGGTCCTGGTGCTAAATTAGCACTTAATAACAATAAATCTCCGTCAGTCAAGAAATTATTTAAAATTGGGAAAATTTGCTGGGGAGAAAAATTAGGTATCATGCAAAAAAATGTAATAATTCTCCTTTCTTGCTCATTCCTTTTATTAATCTGAAGCATTAGATCGTCAGCATGAAGTAAATCGCAAACAATCGGTTGTACAGATAATTCAGGTCAAGAACTTCTAGCTTTTTGAGCAGAAATTATAGAAAGAGATCGACTAACATCTAAAAGTATAATAAATTAATTCTAACCGTTGATTAGATAAGCACGACAATAAAAAACTGTCTTTAGTTCCACCACCAGAGCCTAATCCAATTAACTGTAAACTAGAAAAATAATCCAAAATTTCCTCAGTTTTTGGGAAACATTTTTCATAAGCATCAACACAATCTCAATTGGTTCTAGAAGGAGAATATTCTTGGTGAATTTTGAACCATTTTTGACTTTGCTTGACACTATCATAATGAAATTTATGATTAATTTGCTTTCCAGAAAAACGGACTAAATAATCTTGATAAACTTGGTCAGGAAATTGACTTAGGATGCACAAATACTTGTTCAAATTTTGCCGAAATAATAACTATTAGATAACTTAATCTGGAACTTGGCCAATTACAAAAATCTGGGAGAGGCAATACCAATATTTACTAGCACCAGTATATAATAATTAGTACAATCATTTTAGCTAGAGGGTTTTGTATTCATAGATATAGCAGTCGAAGGAAAGATTAGGACATATTAAAAGTTTAAAACTCAGACAGCGCAAGATTTTTCCTTCTTCCTTCTGCTATAAAAAATTACGCTTTTGTGTAGAGTTAGGTGAGGCGGAAATAATTCCATAGTTACTCGCCAATATTATTGCTATCTGCCTAAACTGTAAGGGATTTGGATACTAAAGTCCCTAAGCTGTTTTAAGATTTATTTTATAGATACTTTCTGAATCAAATTTTCCTATTTCTTAATCTTGAAACCAGTATAGTTGGGTTAAATTTACGAAAAAAAGTATAAGGTATAGTATAAAGTTAAAGACTAGGAGAGATAAAAAATGGAAAACAATAAACAAACTATCTTAAACAATGATGAAATTAAGCAACTTTTTATTCAGGGCGTTAACATCTTTTTAGGGGGGGCAGCAATAACATTAGTATTTGGATTTATCTATTGGTTTGTACATGGAACCATCATGTTTTCTGACCTATCAGAAAAAATTGTTACTCAAGGTTGGGGTGCTTTAATTACAGCAATGGCTGTATTTGTATCATTTATCATACCTTCAATTTTCACTCTTTTCGGATTTGCTGTAATGGCATTATTAATATGGTGGTTATCTAAGGTTTTTTCCCAATACGAAGAATTTCAACCTACTGCTTTAATTGTTTATCAACTTGCCGCACCAGTAGGAATGATAGCTGCTTTAATTTTAGCTTCACCTGTATTAATTTCTTATGCAGTTATTCGTTTATTTAATGGTAGTGGACAAGCATTAATTTCGGAAGTTAAAGAAGCGTCAAGTATTTTATTGCCACTGGAATCTGATAATAAATTTATGAGTGGAACTCCAGCAGTTGAAACTCAATATTTAACAGGGAAAAAAATTATGAGTGGAACTCAAGTTGAAACTCAATATTTAGAAGGAGAAAAATAATAGATGATTGATACTTCCCGCTTCTTTTAATGCCTTCATTTCTGCTAATTTCAATACTTATTTACTGACTCCACTGAACTGTTAGATATTTGATTTCGCATTCATTATAACCAATCAAATTAGCCTTAACCTGATTTTTCTCCCATTGTATACCCCTGACGTGATACTTATAGTAATTTCCATATTCTATCTGGGCTATCTCTATAGCTTTAGCTCCAGTTTTTCCTCTCAGTATGAACTGTAAAAAAAACACTAATATCAGTGTATATAAGATGCCCAAAATAAATGCCAGCTTGGGCGTGGAGACTGAACGTTTTGGCCTAATTCTTCCACCAAATACATATATAGCTCTTAATTTGATGTAAACCCAGAATGCAATAAAACCCGTTACTATTTCAACTAGAAGTGGAATAAAAAAACTAACAGGCAAGAGGCGAATTTGAGCCAACCAAAGTTCTGTTGTCATAAGGTCTAAAGGAAGTAGTATGAATAACCAGCTAAAAAAGCGAGAGAGCAAAAATGCTGCAACCCATCTAACCTCCTGCATAGGTTTTCAGTCTCCACAAAAGAGCAACACTCCTCCAACTACAGCCAAAGTGTTCAATATAAATGAGTAGGATGAATTGCTCTGACTTTGTACTCTTAGATAGAGTATACATACAGTATTAAAAATTCCTGCTAAAATCAGTACAATACCTACCTGCTTTGTAATAATAGAATATTTGTTCATTAGATATCTCCATAAAAGAGGGAGTAGGAGGAAAGAATTAATGAATAAGAGTACGATAATTAGGGCTTGCTGATTAAATATCAAAGTTTTTAATGGCAAAGGTTTCAGACTTTGCAGGTACTAATAAAGTATCAGCTTTTAGGTAGTTCCAGTTCAAAAATCTAGGGTTTTGGGCAAAAATATGGTTAGAAAATCAAGGGAAGATTCTTCTGGCTATTTCTTCTGTGATTCTCATTCCTCCTGGATTCTGAATTCTGGATTCTGGCTACTCCTCTGAAAAAAAGACTTTTTCAGCAAACCCTAATTAATTTTATTTTTTATTATCGGAGATGTCTAATGATTCTGCCAGGTTTTAATCAGCTAAATTTCTCCCTTTAATCTCTGACAAAACATTTTCATCAGGCACCTCCCCATCTGTATAATAACCCGCCGCTTTCTTCGCTGCAATTTCCACTTGTGCATCTTCCGGCACTAAGTCATCAGGAATAGGTACTCGCTCCACTATCTCAATACCAGAATTAACAATAGCGTTATATTTCATATCGCTCATCGACACTAAACGGTCAATTTTACTCACGCCCAACCAATGCAAAACATCAGGCATCATTTCCTGAAACCGCATATCTTGTACTCCCGCCACACATTCAGTCCGAGCAAAATAAGCATCTGCGCGATCGCCTCCTTCTTGTCTTTTCCGAGCATTGTAAACCAAAAACTTAGTCACCTCTCCCAACGCTCTTCCCTCTTTACGGAAATAAACAATAACACCGACTCCACCCTCCTGTGCTGTCTGAATACACACCTCAATACCATGCACCAAATAGGGGCGACAAGTACAAATATCAGAACCGAAGACATCTGAACCGTTACACTCATCATGAACCGTTCTACTAAACTTACCCAAACTTACCCATACCGGAATTGCATGAGCTTTGGAGCTAGCTTCCTGTTTCACTGAAGACCACTGACCGCAGT